>NZ_JBHXME010000146.1:0-27860 GCF_042721125.1 Streptomyces sp. NPDC058469 | reverse complement strand
CCGACTTCTCCCAAAAACACCGACGCCACGGCGTGAACGTGCAGGTGGTGACCGATCCAGCCGGACGACTGCTGTGGATCTCACCCGCCCTGCCCGGCCGCGCGCACGACCTCACCGCGGCCCGCACCCACCGGATCATCCGAATCTGCGAACGCCAGGGCATCCCGATCCTCGCCGACCGCGCCTACATCGGAGCCGGCTCATGGGTGACAACACCCCTCAGACGCCCACCAGGCCGCGACCTCACACCAACCCAGCAAACCGTCAACCGCGCGCTCTCCGCAGCCCGGGCACCGGTCGAGCGCGGCATCGCACGGCTGAAGTCCTGGCGGATCTTCCGCAAAGCCCGGTGCAGTCCCAACCGCATGTCGTCAATCGCAGCCGCCATCCTCACCCTGGAGCGGCACCGCTGAAAAGGCTCACTGATAGCCAGCCACTGCGAGCTTACGAAGTTTCAAGGTCGAGGTAGCTGTCAGCGTCGGGGTGGGGCCACGGCAGCCTGTCGTAGTCACTCACTTGTCGCGCGACGTGCGCCTCGGTCTCCGCGATCAGCGTCTCGACGTCATGGATGACGCCGCCGTGAGTACGGCGACGCCCATCATGCACGGTGTCCCACTTGCTTTTCTTGCTCTGGCGGGTCGTCGCACCTTGCTCTTTGCTACCGAATCCCTTGAGCTTGCTGTTCCACACCGGCGTATATCCGACGCGCAACGCGTTCTCCCCCAGATCAGCGTGCACGTCAGGCAGCAGGAGGGCCCGGAACCGGAACTCGGCGATCGGCAGCCCACCCTCCATGATCGACAGTCGGTGTTGCTTGAGCCGGCTATGGAGCGGGTACCGTTCCCGAACCCTCTCCCCAGTCGCGCTGTTGCTGGAAAGGGCCTGCCCCGCATATACGGGGATTTGGAGACTGGCAAGTGAGAGGTATATGGCAACGCTCGCGCCACGGTAGTAGAGGGCATAAAGCCCAGATCCTTCGAACCTTGGGATCTCGTGTGTCATGGAGACCAGGGGCTGCCGCTCGAAGGTCTCGCAGATGGTGTTCGCGATCTGCACGGTCGACAAAGGGTCAAACGACGCAGGGGTGTACTCGGTGGGCATGGTTTCCTGATCGGTGATCGAGCACCTGTAGGTAGGTCTCGCCCGGGGGTTACGGTCGATTACTGCGTTTCCCGGTCGCTCGGGACATCAAGGAGATCGTCTTGAGTGATCTCCTCGGACGACGCCTCGGGCTCACTCTCGACCACCTCGCCAGACCGGTAGTACCTCCAGGCACTCTTGTACTCGTTCGGAGAGTCCGAGTACATGATCACGTACCCCATGAGGGAAGTGATCTGCCATGCCTCTGGAAGCGTCCTGGATACCACGCGGAATGCCTCATCAGCGGACAAGCCAGCCTGCGGCACAGTCAAGAAAATCGCCTTCGAGCGTGGCGGCTCGCTGTACCGGAAGTTGTAAGAGAGTCCGTTCTTGAGGGCTTTAAGGAAAGAACTCAAAGAGATCTGTCCAGGTTCCAGACCCTCGACGGGACGGCCCAGGTCAATCGGGTAGAGAATGTCGAAGTGGTTCTTCTTAAGGATCGTACTGTCGCGCTGGCGCCCTGGGTCTTTATTGCCGAAACCATTATTATTCCACGGTATGCTACCCATTTCCTTATGGTGGCTTATTAGCAGCTGTTCAGGCGCCAGGGCGGAGAAGTCCTCATCGACGTATAGACAGGAGAACGTGACGTCGCGGAGGTCGATGTTGCGTCGACCAGAGAGCTTCCGTAGATGGTTGGCCAGCCGACCGGGCAGAGACTTGTCAGCCTTGCCTACGTATACGAACTCGCCCTGCAGGTAGAGCTGGTAGACACCGGGCCGCTCATCGAGACGGGCGAGGTATTGCTCGGCGAGCGGAGCGCGACCGAGGTGCGTCAACGCCCGGGCCAACTGATCACCGAGGGCCTTAGTGATGCTTAGCCGGAAGTCATCGTGGTACGTGCCACGACCGTCCAACCTGGCTGCCTGCGTCATCCCCTTGGGCCCCTTCCGCCGCGTTGATCACCATGAACCCTATGGTCTTGCTCACTTACGGGCGAGTCGTTCGAGCGAAAAGCCACCATGATCACCAACTCCGCGGTATGGTTTCTCCATGGTTGACCTGCCTGAAGAAGCGAAGAAGCCGCGGACCAGTGTTGAACTGTTCGCAGGCGGAGGCGGCCTTGCCATGGCGGTCCATCAAGCAGGCTTCCGCCCACTCTTGTTCAACGAGTTCAACAACCGGGCCTGTGAGACGCTCATCGCGAGCGCGCAGAAGACCCTGGGCGTCGACGGCCTGGAGCGCACTGCGGAGAAGAACCCCAAGCCGCCACAACCGGGACAGCCCGCTCCCCTCTACCCAGGGGACGTTCGCGACCTGGACCTGAGTGCCTTCCAGGGCGAAGTCGACATCCTCGCCGGAGGCCCCCCATGCCAGCCATTCAGCGCCGGCGGGGTCGCCAAGGGTGACGAAGACAAACGCAACATGTTCCCCGCCATGTTCAAGGCCGTGCGAGAGATGCGCCCGAAGGCGGTTATCTGCGAAAACGTACGCGGCCTGCGGCGGGCGTCATTCGCCGAGTACTTCCAATACATCCAGAACGAGCTACGCCTTCCGTTCGAGAAGCGCGTGGATGCGGTCAAGTGGCAGGATCACAACGCCCATTTGAAACACATTCTCGACCAGCTATCCACGGAGGACAGCGACCCGGATCACTACAAAGTCGTGGTAGTGCCGGTCAACGCCGCCAGCTACGGCGTTCCGCAGGTGCGCAACCGGGTCGTGATCGTAGCCTTCCGGGCAGACCTCGGCGTGGACGTCGACGCATTCGAAAAGTACGTCACGACCGAGAGGTTCTCCGAGGCGGCTCTATACCGGTCCATGCGTGACGAGGACGGCGCGTACTGGACACGCCACCCAGACGTGGAAGACCACGTCCGTGACCTAGTACGAGCACGTCTCCCCAAGGTGATCAAGGAGGACGACTGTCAGCCATGGCGAACGTTGCGTGACGCCATCCAGGGCTACGGAACAGACGTGGAACTTCCCGCGCTGCCGCCTGTCGACCTAGACAGCCTCCGCGAGAAGCCCGACTTCGGCCGGAAAATCGGTGTCGTCGGTCATATCGGGTGGCCTGGGGCCCGCATCTATAAGGGCCACACCCCAAACGAACTAGACCGTCCCGCGAAGACGGTCAAGGCTGGCGTTCACGGCGTGCCAGGCGGCGAGTCCGTGATGCAACTGGACAAGCGAATCCCCGACGCCTCGTCGCCGGATGGCTGGACCTACTTGCATCGCTACATGACCGTACGCGAGACCGCGCGCGTAATGACGTTCCCGGACGAATGGCATGGCTCAGGCCCCCGCGGTGAGCAGATGCGGCAATTGGGCAACGCTGTTCCGGTCGTTCTTGGTGAGTTCTTCGCCAAGGCAGTCGCCGACGCCTTGGCTGCGGCGGGACACTAGAGACATGGCGCAGACAGGGGTCGGGGGGCGCTGGAAAGACAAGCTGCCCCCGGAGAGCGCGTACAAGCGTCGAGTCGGTGCAGCCACACCAGCGGTTGAGCAAGACCGAGCCGCTGGCGGCCGCAGCCGACGTAACGTCAACCTGGGCGACGGGCGCCTCGCCCGTGCCTCGATCACGCTCCGCTTGTACCGGAGCACACGGCGCATTCGCGCCTATCTACGCTGGTCACGGGACGGCAAGACCGAGGAGAGGTACGTCTGCGAGGTCGGATTCGACTCACGCAAACAGAACCTGGCCGAGGCATGGCTACAAGCCCGAGCGAAGGGGTTGCTGGCAGAAGAAACGCTGCCTCCCGAGTCGACCGCGTCATCGATCGAGGTACGGGCTTCGATGCGCGGCAACCGCAGCAAGAACACTAGACCGGAGCTATTGCTCCGCAGCCTGCTCCATCGCCGCGGCATCCGCTACAGAGTCGACACCCGGCCAATCGCCGACGTCCGGCGGAGAGCCGACCTCGTCTTCCCCGGAGACCGTATCGCGGTCTTCGTGGACGGCTGCTTCTGGCATGGCTGCCCGGACCATTACCGGCCCGCAAGAAAGAACGCGGACTTCTGGCGAGAGAAAATCAACGGCAACAGGGCAAGAGACACGAACACCAACGACACACTGGCTGCCGCCGGCTGGACAGTCATCCGCGTCTGGGAACACGACGACCTCGCGCAGGCAGCGACTCGAATCGAGAACGCCGTCCGGCGAAAGCGCGGCTCCGCGCACCTCGCTACAACGGGCGACCACTGATCACCTCGCTGACGGCGCCATCCAAACGGTGCAGGACGATCCTGCCGTCCCTAGCACTGTGAGCCACCAACGTCTCAGGGGTTAATACCAGCCTCAGCCAAGATGCCCTCGTGGACAGGGCAACGGTGCCGAGGGCGCCGACAGTGACTTCGAATGGGCTTCGAATCACCACCCCAGTCTTTCATGCGTGGTGAAAGGGGGATCAAGCCAAAAGGCACTGCTTCGAGTGAGACAAGGACCAGTGCCGGGGCGGCACTTGACTCGCTGGTGTAAAGGTGGGGAACACAAAAACCTGAAGCCGTCGCAGAACGCGTCGAAACCCTGATGCGTGAGAAGACCGCAGTACCAGCCGCCTACTCAGTCAGCCGTTACCCCACCGCCCGCGACCGGATCACCCCTATTAGTAGGGTTTCAGTACTTTCGTCCCTGTCCCGGCAGCCACACGATTCGCGGGGGTTCGCAAACTCCAGCCGGATTGTCAGTGGCCGCCTCTACCCTCAGGATCGAACGCTCAGTTCATGAGAGTCGGGCGGCTTCGCCGTGCCCACGCGCGCCGCGGCCGTCGCAATAGCGCCCCCACCCGTCAGGAGGGTTCCGCCGGAGTGAAGATCACCCCTTCCGCCCGAGTGCTCAGCATGCTGGGCGAGATCGATTTCGACGAGTGGCAATGTGTGGCCGAACTCGTCGACAACCCCTTCGACGACTTCCTCGACGTCCTCCGCTCAGAGGTGGAGTGGCCTGACGGCTTCACGGTCAGCGTGACTTTGCCGTCGTCCCCGAAGGGAGTCCTGGAGGTCCGCGACACCGGGCGGGGCATGTCGTACGAGCGGCTGGCCCGCGCGGTGCGGGCCGGCTGGTCCGGGAACGACATGCACGACAAGCTCGGCCTGTTCGGTATGGGCTTCAACATCTCAACCGCCCGCCTCGGCAGGCGCACCCGTATCCTGACTACGCGCGCGGGCGACACGGAGTGGATCGGCGTCGAGATCGACCTCGACCAGATCAAGGACGACTTCGAGGCGAATGACATCACCGAGCCGAAGGGCAACCCGTCCCACCACGGCACGAGGATCATCGTCGACCGCCTGCAGCCGACGCGTGCCGAGTGGCTACGCCGCAACGGCGCCTCGCTCCGCAACATCCTGGGCTCGGTGTACTCGTGGATCCTGACCGAGCATCCCTTCGAGCTCTACGTCGGCGGGACCCAGGTCAAGCCGGTCCGCCACTGCCGCTGGGGCCACGACCGTTACGTGCTCTACAACGGCAAGGAGCGGGTCCCCGCCTACATCCCGATCGACGAGAAACTCCAGGACGGGATCGCCTGCCGGGATTGTGGGGAGTGGCAGATCGGTTCGAGTGAGGTCTGCTCGGTCTGCGGCAGCGGCAACCTGGCCGTTCGCGATCGCCGGATCCACGGCTGGCTCGGCGTCCAGCGCTACCTCGACAAGACCGAGTATGGGATCGACTTCCTGCGCAACGGCCGGAAGATTTTGCGTTGGGACAAGCAGCTCTTCACCTGGAACAACCCCGACGGCGTCGCGGGGAACGAAGAGCCCGAATACCCGGTCGAGCTCGCCCACCAGGGTGGCCGCCTCATCGGCGAGATCCATCTCGACCACGTCCCCGTCACTTACCAAAAGGACGCCTTCGAGTACGGGGACCGCAGCTGGCTCACCGCCGTAGAACTGCTACGCGGCGTGGCGCCGCTCCAGCCCCAGCGCGCCAGTAAGCTCGGCTACCCAGAAAACGAGACCCCGCTCGCCCTACTGTTCAAGGGCTTCCGCCGCAACGACGCGGGCCTGCGCTGCCTCGTCCCCGGCGATGGTCACAAGCCGATCCACGCGGATACTCGAGACTGGGGCCGGAAGTTCCGGGCAGGCGCCTCCGAGTTCCAGACAGACGAGCACTGGTGGCAGGCGGTCCTGCGACACGAGGAGATCAAGAAGCGGGGCAAGGAAGTCAAGACGGCGGCTAGTGTGCCGACCCAGCCCGACGAACAGGCCGTCCTGGGAGCCCTGGGCCTCCCCGCCGACATCCCCGCCTCCGGCGCCGTCCAGCCTAAGACCGGCTCCACGGTCGTCTCAACCGTACCCGCCCAGACCCCCGTGGCGATCAAGGAGAAGACGGAGACCCGCAGCGAGCGCCTGGCCCGGTACGAGAGCGCGACGTCACCGCACGCCTACCTGAGTCGGCCATTCGGCCACCCCGATCTCGGTTACGTGAAGGTGCGGACCCTGCTGCTGAAGCCGGGCGAGCAACTCCTTGACGACAACGGCCTGCGCGTCCCAGTCCTCCTCGACCAACGATCCGGCAACGAGCTAACCGCCCTGGTCGACCCCGAGCACGCCGCGTTCCAGCGGTTCGGCGCGGACTACGCTGACCTCCTCTTGGTCGAACTGGCCGCCGTCCTAAAGGTTCGGGCGCGCTCCGACTGGAGCCCTTCCCAGCTCGTCGCCGCGATCCGCGCGGAGTCCCTGCAGGACAGCGCACTAGACGGCACCACTGTCGGCGCGGAGGCCCGCGACCTCCTAGCGGAGATTCGCGAACGTGTGGCCGAGGTCCTCGGCCGGAGCGGCGGCGACTACGCAACCGCCTACGGTCATCTCTCCGACGAGGAAAAGATCGCGACCGAGGAGGCGATGATCGCCGCAGGACGTGTCGGTCTCGTCGGCCGTCTCGGCCTGGACTCCGGGTTCGTCCACCACGTCCCCGCGCTGGCCCTGGTCCGGCTCGTCGAGGCGATGCCGACCTCGTTCATGGACGGAGTCGTCTTCCGTGGCCCGTACGCCGGGGTGTCCTCGCCGTCAGGGAAGGCCCTGAGCCTGGCCCGGGTCACGGGCTGCCTCGCGGACGTCGCGACGCTCGGCACCTTCGCCGGGGAGGCCACCGCGCCGCAGCTGCGGCGCGCCCGCCTGAGCATCGCCCTTCTGCGCGACGAACTGGCGGGTGAGGAGTGAGTGCCGCGTTCCTGACGGCCGCCGAACTTCGCGACGGCGGCCCGGAGGGACTGACCAAGGCGCTCGAACGGACCCTGTGGCACCTGGGATTCCACGACGTCCGCGTCATAGACGGCGCCCACGACCATGGCGCCGACCTGCTCGCGGTCCGCGACCGCGAGCAGTGGGTCTTCCAGAGCAAATGGAAGGCGCACGGCACGGCCGATCACGTGGGCGTCGATGACCTCGAACGCGCTCGCACCCACTACCGCGCCGACAAGGCCGTCCTGGTGACCAATACGAACATCACCGCGTCGGCCGAGGCGCGGCGCCGGGCACTTGCGGGAATCGGCGTCGACATCACCCTGTGGCACGGAGCCACGCTGGACGCCATCGGCCAGAGAATGTCTGACCACGTGCCCGCCCCCTACGCCCTGCGGCCGTACCAGGAGCAGGCCGTGGCCGCGATCGAGCGGGACCTCGACGCCGAAGGGACAGCTCTGCTGGTGCTGGCGACGGGCCTGGGTAAGACGGTCGTCGGCGGCGAGGTCATCGGCAATCTCCTCGTCTCGCATCCGGACGCACGCGTCCTGGTCGTCGCGCACATGCGCGACCTGGTCGGCCAGTTGGAGAAGGCACTGTGGCGCCACCTCCCGAAGAGCGTCCCCACCCGCCTCCTCACCGGCGAAAGCAAGCCCCCAGCCCTCGACGGAGTCGTCGTCGCGACCGTCGAGTCGGCGCTATCCGCCGTGCGTGCGGGGTACGAACCCGACCTCATCATGATCGATGAGACTCATCACGTGGCCGAGACCGGCAGGTTTGCGGAACTCCTCGATCTGTGCGGGACTGCGGGACGATTCGGAGTCACCGCCACCCCTTGGCGTGGCGACAAGTTCGATATCACCGCCCGCTTCGGCCACCCCAGTTTCAAGATGGGCATCGCCGAGGGCATGGCAGCGGGCTATCTATCGGCCGTCGACTACAAGCTGTACGCGGACGGTGTCGACTGGGATGCCGTCCAGGACATCAGCCGTCACGGCTACTCCATCAAGGATCTGAACCGGCGCCTGTTCCTCCCCCAGCGGGACGAGGAGATCGTCGAGCACCTGCGGACGGCCTGGCGGGAGACCGTTGAGCCCCGCGCCATCGTCTTCTGCCAGACCATTGAGCACGCCGAGCACATGGCGGACCTCCTCGCCGTCGCGGACCCGACATGGGCCAACGCCTCCCACCTGCACAGCGGTCTACCGAAGCGTCACCGTGACGTCCTGCTCAACGAGTTCCGTCTCGGCCGAGTCCCGGTGATCACCTGCGTTGACGTGTTCAACGAAGGCGTCGACGTGCCCGACGTGAATCTGATCGCCTTCCTGCGCGTCACCCACAGCCGAAGGATCTTCGTGCAACAGCTCGGTCGAGGGCTGCGCCTGAGTCCCGGCAAGAAGGCTCTGAAGGTCCTCGACTTCGTGACCGACATCCGTCGCGCCGCGGCGGTACTGAATTTGCGCCGGACGCTGGAGGCCGAGGAGACCGAGCACCTGGAACTCCCGCATGTCTCCCGGATCGAGTTCCAGGACGAGACGGTTGGCTCCCTGATGGACATGTGGATCCAGGACGCCGCCGACCTTGAGACCGCTGCCGACGAAGTCCGTCTCCAGTTCCCCCTACCGAAAGGAATCCTGTGACCGACTACAAGATCCCGCCCGCCGTCGAGAAGGCCGTGGTCACACGGATCTACACCCAGGCCGATGATGCCCGGTGGCCACACCTCCAGGACGCGGACCGCACCCGCCTCTACCGGGAGTGGACGGAGGACCCGGAGATCGGCGGCCGTCTTCTCGACTTCGTGGGGCAGCGGGCGAACATCCGCCCGTGGCTGAAGGACTGTCCTATGAAGGAGTACGAGCGGGCGCGGCGAGGGGAAGGCAAGTACTCCAAGTACGTGACGCGGCCGGCCGCGACGCTCGAGCAGATGGTCGCGGCGATCCTTGGCCCCGGCTGGGAGGTCGTCCCAGGGACCACCCAGCAGAAGCCGATGCGCGCGAGGATCCGTGAGGTTGGGATGGAGGACAAGGAGCGGCACTTCGTGGCTGGCATGGCGGCGAACCTAAAGCATCTCGTGTGGCCGGCCATCCTCGATCGGTCCACCGGGGAGACCTGGCCCTGGATGATCTGCGTCGTCGATCCGTTCCGTGCCCCCGTGTCGCCCGAGGCAAAGGAGGAGCACCGGCGCATGGCCGAGTTCCTCGGCGTACGGGTCGTCTATTTCAACGAGATGTAGGGGTAACCGATGGGGGACGCATGGTCGATGGGCGAGTGGCTGGTAAGGGTGTGGGAGACCGGGGTCTTCGACGAGCGTGAAAAGGCCGTCGTCACAGGCCGGGCCGAGGGTCGGACGCTGGACGTGGTCGGGATGACGCTCGGACTGAGCCGTGAGCGCGTGCGCCAGATCCAGAACCGAGCGCGGAAGCGGCTCGCGGACATGGCGGATGTCGTCCAGGACGGCTGGCGGGAGACGGCCCGCGCCGCAGGAGCGGGCCCGGCTGCCCCGCGAGAAGCCTTCGCCGCCGCACTCGGGGGCGTCGACCATGTGGCGCTGGAGGAACTGCTGGCTGCGGCCGGGCTGGACGCGCCGCAGACGTGGGCGGGCCCCCTACGCGGCTGGTGGAGTGCCGACCCCGGCGCGCTGGGCGGCGCCCTGCGCCATCTTGTCGACACCGCTCCCTTCCGGGGCGACGACCTCAGCCGGGCTGCCTCCGAGGCCGGACTGCCCGCAGGTCTCCCCCTGGCCTGGCTCCTGAGCCACTCCGCATCGCGGCTCGCCCTGAGTCTCGACGGGCACTGGGTCCGCCGTAAGGCACGGGGACGCGACGCCGCGTACCTGTGGCTGCTGGAGGCCGGGCGTCCTTGTCAGCCTGATGAGCTGCTTGCCCCGATGTCCACGACGACCGTCGCGGCCGTGCGGGAGGCGTTGCGCCGTGACGACCGGTTCCGGCAGATTCGCCCCGAAGGCGTCTGGGCCCTCACCGAGTGGACGCACCTGCGCGCTTCCCCGTACACCACGGCGGTAGAGGCGATGATCGCGGTGGTCACCGAGTCGGGTCCCCTCTCCCGGGCACAGCTCTTCGCCCGGGTGACGGAGTTGCACCCGGTCACCCCGTGGCGTCTGACGCAGTGCCTGATCAGCGACCAGCTGGGCGAGACTACCGACGGCCTCATCGACCTCGTCTCCCGCGGCGCCCGCCCCATCCAAGAGGAGAAACCGGCTCGGCCCGACTCGATGGCCATCGAGGGCGACGTCCTAGGGGCGCGGATCCCCGTCACTCGGGACGTCTTGCGCGGCAGCGGCATCAACGTACACACGTGGTTGACCTGGCGGCTCGGGCTCCGACAGGCTCCCATGAGCCGCACGTTCACGACGGCTGGCGGACATCCGCCCCTCATCGTCCGCCGCCGCACCAGCAGCGCCCAGCTCTCCAGCCTCCGCCGCCACGCGCTCGAACTCGAGGTCGTCGACGGCTGCGTACTCGCCGTTCTTCTCCGCCTCGATGACGACACCGCGCGCGTCGGTCACGGCTGCGCGCCGGACACCTGCCCGGCGCGGCGGGCGCGGGCCGCCGACGGTGCGTATCTGACTGATGCAATGGCCTCCGCAATCGGATATACGTGAAGGCTCGACGCCACTGTCGCCTAGCGGCGAGGACGTTGAGTGACACTCTTACAACAGGTCAGGATTCTTGCCGAGCGTCCCATCGAGGAAACTCGTAAGAACTTTCACCCGATAGCCGAGTGCGGACCCGTCGTTCGGGCTCTGCGCGTAGCGATCAAACTCGATCAGCTCGTACTGGGCTTCCGAAAGATCAGACTCTGCTCTCGCGCGATTCTGCTTCCTCACATCCTCGAATTCTTCCAATTTGGCACGCGAGGGGAATTTTCCATCGCCCGCCTGGTGGATTTCTTGGAAGAGAAGGTAATAGACGGATACCATGCCGACTTGAGAGAGAAGCTTGTCACTCTTTTCGAAGCACTTAGCCATCGCGTCGAGAATTCCCGCCACCGACGCCTTCTCCTCCTCTACCTGCTTGACTCCCGCTTCATTTTTCTTCTTCACATCTTTCACGAAGGAATCTAGGTGGAATTTCTTCGCGTCGACCACCCGACCCATATGTGACCAGTAGAGGAATTTAACAGCCAAATCCCAATGACGATAGCGCCTGTTAGTGAACGTGAGATTCTCGGTGAAGAATGAGCGTAGAGAGAGCTCTCGAATAGCAGGAGGGATGGGCCCCCCCAATGCATTTCGCTTCTCTGCAGCATTGAGTGGAACAGCTTCGTTCAGCCGAGAAAACATCTCCTCGATGATCTCAAGGTCGTCAGTCCTGATGGTAATGATGTCCAGGCTGGTCGCATTGAAGTATGCGGCGATTTCCGGGTGCTTTTCTGAGAGTTGCTGATAGGTTAGGCCGCCCGCCTTAACATCAGGATCCTCAAAGTAAGTGAAATCTTCAGCGAGTGCAAATTTCCCTTCAAGGAATTCCCAGATGGCCTGGAGGCGCTGTTTCCCATCGATGATGGCATACCGGAGCCGCTTCCCATCTACCACCTTTCGGGCAGCGAACTCGTGGAAGTAGATCTTCGGTACGTCAAAGCCATTGATTAGTGAGTCAATCAGCAGTTGCTGCTTCTCAACGGACCAGATGCCGCCCTGACGTTGATAGACGGGATCCATTTCGATTTGCGGCTTTTGCTGGTGAATGTACGCAACCGAGCTGTTACGCAACGGCGCAATAGAAAACTCTTCCATCAGAACTCGCTCTTCACGTATTCGGCCAAGTGGGTGAGATCTGGATACACCGTCATTGCGTTTATCCCAAGCACTTTCAACTGTTCACGAATGAACGCTTTTCGTGCTAGCGGGATTGAGTGACTTTCCAGGTATGTCCCTTCGTGCATATTTTCAAGCGGTTCGAATGACCTATGGCAAATCGTAAAGGTGCCACTCTGTGCCACAATTCTACCGAAGGAGCGCGCCGCCACAGCTGCCACTGGCGGTTGAATTGGACTTGGACTTCTCGCCTCCTCTGGAAGATAGTGATCAAGGATTTTGTCGTGCCCGAAGAGCAAGATGCCCGGCGATCCGGGACTGCTTTTCTCGTTTAGATCATTCGGCCGAAGAACCCAAAAGCGGCCATCCGCGCTCGCGTCAGACTCACATGCAAAATACAGGCCGATGAGGGGATTCTCGCTCCAGTCAAGAAGTCGAGTTGGAAGACCGTGATGCTGCGCAAGGAAGAGCCAGTCCCACTCGCTGCCAAGCGGGGCGGCGATACGAGGGATCGCATTCTGCTTAAACTTCTTCAACAATAGACTCTCGGACTCGATCCACTCTCGCTTGCGCGCCAGAGACGGAATCAATGTCCACGAGACGTCCGCATGGCCTCTATACCACCGGGTTTCCGGACCTCCCTCTGACGCCAAGACCTTCATTAGGTCTTCAACGCTCCCGATTTCCCCGATTGGTTCGCTCATTGGCCGTTGGCTGCTCTCACTCCGTCATCCCCATCACTGATGGGGAGATCATTGCACAGCCACTCAGGTGAGCGCGGCGAATCACCAAGAAATGACACTGCGGATCGCCCTCCCCGACTCAGGCCGTATACGTGATCTTGAAGGCCGCCACGTGCCTGTGTACGCGGACGGGATCCAGTTCTACGGCGACGGGTAGGTCGGCTGAGAATGGTGCAGGTACCAGTGTCCCCATGCGGTGGGCAGGAGACATCGTTATCCACGGCCCAGAGGCGGTGGTGCCGCGCTGACGCGCCTCTCACGCCGTCGGTCATGGCCCGGTCGCTCAGCGGAACAGCGCTTAGCGGCACCGTGCGGCCGGCTGGTTACTTGCACGGGGCACCCCGAAAATAACCAGAAGTGGATCAGTGAAAGCAACCGGCGAAATCGGCCAGTGAGTCTCGGGCGAAGCGGCGCACACAGACGGGTGACTGCCCTGACATCATGAGCTGGCTTCTGTGACAGAAGCAGACCGGGTCGATACCAGATGATCGGTGATGCAATCGACCAGAGGTCCCGGAGTTGCCGCTTGTCCCAATATGCCTCCGCGAGCGTCCGTGGTCACACTCCCTCAAGTTGGGAGCCATCGGGGAGCCGACCAGCGCCTCTAGCCCCCGCGAGACCGCCTCACACCGACCAGGGCCATCGATCTGACCTGCGGAGATCCCATCAGACGAAGGGGCCAGACCGACCGACCCTCATTCGGGACGAAGAGGTCGTGGGTTCAAATCCCGCCACCCCGACAGCTAGTCTAGAGAGCAGTTCAGAGGGCCGGTACTGATCCCAGTACCGGCCCTCTGGTGTTCCGGGCGTCCCCCGTCCCCGGCGCTCAGTAGGTCAGCGCGTCCTGAGCATCCGACACCCAGTACGTAACCCGAAGCGAGTCGTCGATGTAGACACCCTTCGCAGGCAGAGCCGGCGTCGCCGCCGGGCTGATGCTGTTGTTGTTGCGGTCGAAGAAGTAGACGGAGAGGGACTTGGCCGTGCGGCCGTTGGTGCCGGTGCCGTCGTCTCCGCCGGAGAGGGCTACGCCGGCGTAGCCCGACTGGCCCGGGGTGAGGGTGGTCACCGCCTGGGGCTGGGACTCCTTCATCACCGGCGGCACCGACTGGGCGTCGTCGAAGTTGACGGCCGGGTAGTAGTAGAGGTCGCAGGTCTTGGTACCCGTGTTGGTGACGGTGAGCAGCATGTGGTTAATGGGGCGTGTGACCGTCTGTGCGGTCACCTTGGTGTTGGCGCCGTTGCACGGGACGCTGCTCGCCGAGGTGCCCGAGCCGGACCCGGACCCCGAGCCCGCGGTGGAACCTGAGCCGGAGCCCGAGCCCCCGCTCGTCTTGCTGCCGCCCGACCCCGTGTTGCCGCCCGTCGAGGAGTTGCCCGTCGAGGTACCGCTCGACGTGGACCCCGTCGAACCGCCCGTCTTCGTCGCGCCCGGTGCCGGCGTCGCCACCGAAGAAGAGGTCGGGGTGGCCGCGCCCTCGTCCTGTACTCCCAGCTTGTCGTTGCAGGCCGTGAGCGAGAGCGCGGCGAGTGCGACGGTGGCCGCGGCGAAGAGGCGGGTGCGGGGACGGGGACGGGCGGTGAACGCGGACATGGTGATCCCTTTCGGATAGGCGGGAAGTGGGCCGCCGCCCAACCGGTCGGCGGGCGGCGTGCTTTGATGACCGCAGCTTGTGCCGCTTTCCGTCCCACCCGCTACGACAGCCGGGATCTACGGGAACCTGGAACGTTCGCACCGGCTCTTACCTGGGGGAACAGTGACTCCCTGGAACGCTCGACTGGAATGGGGGCAGGGTGGCAGGGCCTGAGGAGACCGCCGATTTCGCGGCACTGATACGGGAGCTCAAGGACCGGTCGGGGCTGAGCTACGGCGTGCTCGCGAAGCGGCTGCACATGAGTACGTCGACGTTGCACCGGTACTGCAACGGCGATGCCGTACCCACGGAGTACGCCCCCGTGGAGCGGTTCGCCCGGCTCTGCAAGGCGACCCCGGATGAGCTCGTCGAGGCCCACCGCCGGTGGATCCTGGCCGACGGGGCACGCCAGCGGGAGCGGAAGGCCGCGGCCGGGACAGCCACAGCAGCAACTGCGGCGAGTGCGGCGAGTGCGGCAACTGCGGAGCCGGGCACGAACACCGGCACCCCCGCGCCCATACTTCCCTCCACTCCCACTCCCACCGGCACAGGCACAGGCACCGGCACCGGCACCACCCCCGAGGCGATCACCACCCCCACGCCCGCCCCCGAGGCAACCCCACCCGACGCGCCCCACCCCGACGCCCCCAACCCCGGCCGCCCCCGCAACCGCCGCCGCACCACCCTCCTCGCAGCCGCCGCCGTAGCCGTAGTCCTCGCCGCCACCGCACTCGTCCCCCGACTCGTGTCCGGCGACAACGGCGGCGGCGACCGGAAGCAGGAAGCCGGCTCCGTGACCTCCACCGGGCGCGGCACCTCCGCCCCCTCCGCCTCACCGAAGTCGACGACCTCTCCCTCCTCGTCCGCATCCCCTTCCCACAGCGCGAGCCCCTCCGACTCCGCCACGGCGAAGAACGGCGCGTCCGCCACCCCAAGCAACAAGGCCGGCGGCGCCGACGTCGCCGCGGGCATTCCGCTGACGGTGACCTCGCGGCCGTATGCCTGGGAGAGTCCGTGCAGTCAGAGTTACCTGGTCGACCGGGACGCGGCCAAGGTTCCGCCGCCGCCCACCGAGCAGGACGCGCCGAGCTGGGTGAGTGCGCTGGGGGCCGTCTCCGCGGACAGTCAGTATCTTGAGCTCACTGTTCAGGGCACCGGGCAGGAGACCGTCGTTCTCCAGTCGCTGAACGTGCGGGTGGTCCAGAGCGGGGCGCCGCTCGCCTGGAACGCGTACGCCATGGGGTATGTCGGGGTCGGCTGCGGTGGCGGGGTGCCCACGCACTCCTTCGACGTCGGGCTGGACGCGAGCCGTCCGGTGGCCACGCCGAAGTCCGGGCAGACGGGGCTGCCGTACAAGGTGAGCGAGAGCGATCCCGAGGTCTTGTATGTGACGGCCGCCGCCTCGTCCCACGATGTGCGCTGGTATCTGGAGCTGGCGTGGACCAGCGGCACCCGGCACGGGGTGCTGCGCGTCGACGACCAGGGGAAGCCGTTCCGCACCAGCGGGATGAGCGGACGTCCGGGGTACGGCTATTCGCTGGACGACAGCGAGTGGATACCGCATCAGTCCGGCTGAGGCAAGCACAAGGCCGAAATCGGTACCCATTAGCCGGAAACGGCTCCCGGCATATCCCTTTCCGGCAGTAGGCTCGTCGTACGGCAGCCCAGGACCCCGGCCCTCTCCGTGCAGTCTCGTTCCGCGCAACAGAGGCCCTGCGCAAGGCGAAAGCCAGTCTCTTACAGGGGAGATGGGGCACATGGGCCCGCATCCTGATCTGTTCGACGAATTACGAGTGGTCCGGGCGAGCGGTGAACTCGATCTGACGACCGTGCCGGCCTTCGCACATGAGCTGAAAAAGGCCCGGCACGGCACGGGGCGGCTCTTCCTCATCGTCGATCTGCTCGACGTGACCTTCATGGACGGCAGTGTTCTGGACCCGTTGGCCGCGGCCTGGGAGGAGTGTCGTGAGCGGCTCGGGTGGCTGCGCGTCGTCCACTCCCGCCCAGGTCCGTTACTGGTGTTCAGGGCCGCCGGTCTGGTGGAGCGGTTCCCGCGGTACGCGAGCGTTCAGGACGCCTGGAAGGGCGTGCTCGGCGACCGCACGTTGGAGCGCCGGGCCACGTAGGGTACGGCAGACGTCGGTCGGTGCCTCATCTCGAAGTGCCCCGGCGGCCGCGGAACGGAGCACGGTGATCAGCGACGGCATGGCCGAAGTCCTGCGGTCGCTGCGCCTCGGTGAGGGCGGCGATCCCGCGCAGGCCTGCGCCCGGGCGCTGGGTGCCGAGGGCGTCGCCCTGTCGCTGCTGGTCGGCGCCGCCCGCACGGCCGAGCCGCTGTGGTGCCACCCCGAGCTGAGCGCCCGCTTCGAGGAGCTCCAGTTCACGCTGGGCGAGGGCCCGGGCCCGGACGCGGTCCGCACCGGTTCGCCCGTGCTGGAGCCGGACCTGGACCGGGTGCGCCCCGAGCGGTGGCCCATACTGATCCCGGCCGCGCGCGACATGGGCGTTCAGGGCGTGTGCGGGTTCCCGCTGGGCATCGGCGCCATCCGCGTCGGCGTACTGACCGTGCTGTGCGACGGGGACAGACGGATCAGCGAGCAGCAGTACGCCGACGCCACCGCCCTCACGGCCGCGCTGACCGGCGCGTTCCTCAACGGGAACGGCAACGGGCACGCGAACGGCACCGCGCCAGGGCCCGACGCGATGCCGGCCTGGCCGACCGGGCTGAACCGCCCGGTCGTGCACCAGGCCACCGGGATGATCAGTGTCCAGCTGGGCGTGCCCATACAGGAGGCCCTGTTGCGCCTGCGGGCCCACGCCTACGGCAATGAACGCACCCTCGGAGAGGTCGCGGCGGATGTGGTCGCCCGCAGACTCCGCTTCGGGGACGAATTGGACGACGATGTAAGCGGGCCGTATTCGCCCGACACTGGAAAGGGATGATCGCCATGGCCCGCGAACGACGTCTGGCCGAGATCTTCGTGGAGGTCGCGGACTCCTTGGTCGAGGACTTCGACGTGATCGACCTGCTGCACCGGCTGTCCTCGCGCTGCGTCGAGCTGCTCGACGTGTCGGCGGCCGGGATCCTGCTCGTGGACGCGCACGGCGAACTGCAGATCATCGCCGCCTCGGACGAGCACACCCGCCTGCTGGAGCTCCTCGCGCTCCAGCACGACCAGGGCCCGTGCGTCGAGTGCTACCGCACCGGGGCCGCCCGCACCAACATCGACCTGACCCGGGCGGAGGTGACCGCGGCCTGGCCGCGCTTCGCGACGCAGGCCCGCGAGACGGGGTACGTCACCACGCACGCCATCCCGCTGCGGCTGCGCAACCGGGTCGTCGGCGCGCTCAACCTCTTCCAGACCACCCCGCACCGCCTCGGCGACGACGACATCGCGCTCGCCCAGGCCCTCGCCGACGTGGCCACCATCGCCGTACTCCAGCAGCGCACACTGGAGCAGTCACATGTCGAGAACAGCCAGCTGCAGACCGCGCTGACCAGCCGCATCCTCATCGAGCAGGTCAAGGGCGTGCTGGCGGAGCGCTGGAACACGTCCGTCGACGACGCCTTCACCGCGTTCCGCTCCTACGCCCGCGCCCGCCATCTGCGTCTGTCGGATCTCGCGGCACAGATCATCGGGGGCGACTTCGACACCAGGACCATCCCGGCACCGCAGGCGTCGTAACCGAGGTCAGGCGCGGCGGGCGGCGACCCGGTCCGGGGTCGGCCAGCGCACGTCGTGGACCCAGCCGGCGCGCTCCAGCAGGCGGATGACGGCGGCCGACGGGTCGATCTGGCCGCGGTCGACGCCGTGCCGGGCGCTGGTGGGGTCGGCGTGGTGGAGGTTGTGCCAGCTCTCGCCGAAGGAGAGCAGGGCCAGCGGCCACAGGTTGGTGGCGCGGTCGTGGCGCCGGGTGCGGAAGGGCCGCTCACCGATCATGTGGCACAGCGAGTTGACGCTCCAGGTGACATGGTGGAGCAGCGCGATACGCACAAGTCCCGCCCACAGCAGGCCCGTTACGCCGTACAGCCAGCTGCCGCCGATCGCCCAGCCGAGACCGAACGGCAGCGCGAGCGTGAGCAGGCACAGCAGCGGGAAGGCGCGGGAGACGGCCCGGATGTCGGGGTCGGCGACGAGGTCGGGGGCGTAACGCTCGGGCGGCGTCGGCTCGTTGCGGAACAGCCAGCCGACATGGGCGTCGAGCAGTCCGCGCAACTGGCCGCGCAGATGGGTGCCGTAGCGGTACGGCGAGTGCGGGTCGCCGGGACGGTCGGTGAAGGCGTGGTGGCGGCGATGGGTGGCGACCCAGCCGATGACATCGCCCTGGAAGCTCATCGACCCGGCCACCGCGAGCGCGATGCGCACGGGACGGACGGCCCGGTACGAGCCGTGGGTGAGCCCGCGGTGGAAGCCGACCGTGATGCCCAGGCCGGTGACCGTGTAGAGGACGGCCGCGAGCACGATGTCGACGGGGTGGATCAGCCGTCCCCACAGCAGCCACCCGGCCAGGCCCAGTCCCACGAACGGCAGGACGACGATCGCCGCCGTGACCCCGACGTAGATCCGCTCCCCGCTGTCCCGCGCGGGCGCCGGGCCCTCGTCCGTCGGGAAGGCGGAGGTGCCGTCGTAGGGCGGGGGCGGCGGGTCGGTGCCCGCCGGGATCCCCGTCGTGGACGGGGTGGAGATGATGGACATGGCGGACTCCTCGGCCTCGCTGCGGATGGCGCGGCCGGGGTCAGGGGCTGCCCCTGTGAAGGGAAACACGAGGACATGGCGCCGGAGCGGGACACCGGCGCGCGAAGGGCAGGCCTCGGTCCTCCCACGGTACTCCGGCACGCCCCGGAACGCGGCGCCCCGGACCGCGCGACCGCCGCGTTGACACGAACCGTCGCCGCACGTTGACTGGCAGCACGGCGCAGGGCAGTGGCCGGTGCACGGACGACCCCAAAAACGCCTTCGGGCGGGACGGAAGCGACTCCCGATGATGTACGACCAGACACGCGCCCAACAACCCGCGGGCCAGAACCGGGTCCCCTCCGAACGCCGCACCCCGGGCCCGGAGCCGCTGCTCCCGTCGAGCGAGCGGGACAAGGTTCTCCAGCGGCTGCGGCACGCCCTCAACACCTTCGCCGACACCCCGCGCGATGCCCTGGAGGAGGCGGAGAGCGCCTACGACGAGGCCACCGCCCAGCTCGTGACCGCCCTCGCGGCGCGACGGGAACTCCTCCGCGCCGCCTGGGCGGACCAGGACCCCGAGTCCGAGGCCGACTCCCAGTCCGACGAACTCCGGCACTCGCTGCGCCAGTACCGCGAACTCACCCAACGTCTGCTCCAGCTCTAGCAGTTGGTTGTACGGGGAGGTCGGCGGTCATCGCCCTGGGCCGTTCTTCCACGGCAGGTCGGCAGCCGTCATCCCGGGCCGGTCGCCCGGGTGATGGCCGACTCCACCGCCCCGATGCGCTCGGCCAGCACCCCGAGGGCCGCCACCGCGCTGCGCAGTGGGTCGTCCACCGCCACGCCCCGCTCCCGCGCGTACGCCGCCTTCGACTCGCCCCAGCGCGCGGCCTGTTCGGCGGTCAGCGTGCCGCGCAGCTCCCCCAGTTTCAGCAGGTTCGCCTCGGCGCCCGTCCCCAGGGTCTGCGCCTCGGCGGTGTAGTGGTCGTCCAACACGGCGGACAGCTCACGGGAGTTCATCACCGGCTCGACGCGCTGGGCGATCCGGTTCATGGTGCGATACGACCCCTGGAGCCGGAACGGCGGTTCCGTGCGGGCCGCGTCCGCCGTCGCCGCCGATGCCATGTACGCGGAGTTGACCGCCAGCACCGTGTCCCGGGCGGCGATCAGATGCCCCAACACCGCGAGGATGCGGGCGAGTTCGGCGGGCGCGCAGGCGTAGGACAGCTGGTCCGCGCTGGCCGTCGCGTCGCCCTGCGCGAGGCGGATCAGCAGGTCCAGGTCGTCGCGGTCGCGGCCGGCCAGCGGGGCGAGTACCGGGTTGGAGGTCAGCGCGTTTTCGAGGAAACTCAGCGCGAACACCGCCTCTTTGCCGGTCAGGACATCGCCGAGGTTCCAGACGTCGGCGCGGTTCGCCAGCATGTCGGGCACCCGGAAACGGCCGCCCGACTCGGTGTACGGGTTGCCGGTCATGCAGACCGCGAACCGCTTGCCCCGTAGGTCATATGTGCGCGGTGCGCCCTCCCACACGCCCTCGACCCGCCGCGTCGCATCACACAACGGGATGAACTTCTGCAGGAGTTCGGGTGAGGTGTGCTGGATGTCGTCGAGGTGGAGCAGCACGTTGGTGCCCGCTGCCAGCGCGAAGTTGACCTTCTCCACCTCCTGGCGGGCAGTCGCGTTCGGCGCCTCGGCCGGGTCGAGGGAGGTGACGCCGTGCCCGAGGGCAGGCCCGCTGACCTTGACCAGTACCAGCCCGAGCCGATCGGCGACGTACTCCATGAGGGTCGTCTTGCCGTACCCCGGCGGCGAGATCAGCAGCAGCAAACCACTCAAATCGGTCCGCCGTCCCTCCCCCGTGGTACCGATCTGCCGGGCCAGGTTGTCGCCGAGCAGCGGGAGATACACCTCGTCGACCAGTCGGCCCCGCACGAAGGACGACATCACGCGCGGCCGGTACTCGCCGAGACGCAGCCGGGTACGTTCCGCCGCCACGAGTGCCGTACGCCGGCGCTGGTACGCGCGATGACCGGGGACGTCCGACGCCATGAACTCCCTTGTCCGGGCCAGGAGTTCATCGACCCGGAGCGACAGCGAGCCGGCCTCGATCCGCGGGTGCGTGCCGAGCAGTCCCCCGACCGTCTCCGTCAGCCGCGCGTCCGACTCGTACCGCGGTACGTCCGGGCAGAGTTCGGCCGCCGCCGCCTCCGCGAGGTCCCCCGGGTCGGCCTCCGTGCCGGACGCCGACGTGTACGCCGTCAGCCACGCCTCCACCAGCTGACGACGCGCGGGCAGGTCGTCGAAGGCGAGCACATCGTCGTCATAGGCCGAACTCCCCACCGTGCGGCGGAACTTGTCGAGCAGGGTGCGTGCGGCGGCGCTGAGCACGAAGCCCTCGGGGCCGGTGGTCAGTTCGTCGAAGAGGTACGCGGCGGCGGGCTCGCCGGTGCGCTCCGCCAGTTCCGCCAGGAAGTCGGCGACGGCTGTGGTCGGTCCGAAGGTGTCGCGGGCCCGCGCGAGCGACCTCGCCCGGCGCGTCCAGCTCGCGCGCTCCTCCGCGCCCGTGCCGTGCGTCCAGAACAGCAACGCACTTGCCCGGGCTGCCGGTTCATGACGCAGCAGACCGGCTCCCTCGTACCGGCGGAGCAGGGCGGTCAGGATCGCGGTCGCGTCGTGGTCGTGCACGCCGCGTTCGTAGCCTTCGTCGTACGACTCCTGCGCCGCCCGGCGGACCAGGGCGGCGAGGTCGGGCTCCTGGGCGAGGGCCTGTGCGCCGTGTTCGTCGAGGAGGCGGGCGGCGAGGTGTTCCGCGCGGTAGACCCGCGGCGACTCGGAGGGCAGCGGGCGGTCCCAGAACCTGCGGGTGGCCGCGAACTCCGGGTCCGTGACCGGACTTCGGTAGTCCGTGCCGGTGAGGGCGAAGGCGAGTCCGTCGCCTGCGGGGACGAGGGTGAGGTCGAGGGGCTCGGTGTTCACGGCGAAGCGGTGGCGGCCCAGGCGGAGGGTCCGGCCGCCGTCCGTGTAGAGGTCGGTGCGGTCGCGCAGGGCACGGGCCGCCTCCTCGCGGGCCGACGCGAGCCGGCCGGTCAGCTCCTCCGCCCTCACCTGGTCGCCCAGGTCCCGCAGTTGGTCCGCCGTGCGGCGGATCTTCGTCACCATCGGGTCGGAGGCGAAGTACGTACTGACCGCGTCGGCGTCGGCGAGCGTGGCCGCCCGGCGCCCCACCGTCTCCAGGACCCGGACCGCCGAGGCCGCCAACTGCTCGGCCCTGCCGGCCCGTTCGTCGGCCAACGTCTGTTTGCGGGCGGAGAAGGTCTCGTAGATCTCGGTGCGCCTGCCGGTCAGTTCGGCGAGGAAGCCGTCGAAGTCCGTGAAACGGGCTTCCAGGTTCTCCAACTGGACCAGCAGCCGGGCGAGTTGGGTGTCGCAGGCCTCCGGTGTCGCCGCGTCCGCCAGTGCGCCCGTCACCGACTGGCCCAGCAGCGCGAACTCGGCCGCGAACTCCGCCCTGCCCTCCCGGTCCTGGAGTTCCCGACGGCGGGCGTCCAGTGTGGCGCGGGCCCGGTTGACCCCGCCGAGCACCTCGGCGATCCGCTCCAGGATCGACGTACGGACCGTGGCGTCACCGATGTCGAGACCAGCGATGACCTCGGTCACCGTCCGCAGCCCGTCGGTGAGTTCGTCGAGCCGGGCGGCCACGGGCGCCGACTCGGCGACGGTGGCGAGCACCCCGGCCCGCGCGACCAGGTCGTCGATCAGTTCATGGTGAGCGGTGAACGCGTCCCCCCGCGCCAGAAACGCGACCGCCCGCTGCCCGAACGCCCCGAGCTCCGCCTCCGCCCCGGCCGCCGACTCGTCGATCCGCGCGATGTCCGCGTACCGCATCTCCTTCAACGTCAGCAAGTGCCCCTGCGCACGCCGGAGTTCGGTCAGCCCGGTGACCCAGCCCGCCGCGTCCCGGGGTGCCTCGCCCCGCAACCGTCGCACGAGCCCGGTGAGCCGGTCCGTGGCGTCGGCGAGGGCGTCGACCGCCCGGCGGGTGAGCGTCCGGACGGTCTCGAACTCGGCCAGGACCTGCTCCGCCGTGACCTGGACGTCCTCCAACGGGCCGCCCAAATCCCCGAGTTCGTCGTCCCCGAGCCAGTGGTACGAGTCCGCCGCCCGGACACACGCGGCGACCAACGCCTCGTACACCTCCGCCGTCGGTTCCATCCCGCCGACCGCGCCCGCGAGGGACAGACAGTCGGAGATCCCGCGCACGAGATCGGCGTTGCCCACCCGGAACAGCGGCCCGGAGCCGACGAGTTGCTCGGCGGCGTACGTGTCGGAGACATACGGAGTACGCCAGATCCGCACCGGATGGACGCGAGCCGCCTCCCCCTCACCGCCCGCGCGCAGCACCATCAGCACACCGTCGTCGAAGAGCGCCCAGCCCTGACAGGCCAGTGGATTGGCGACCTCCTTGCGGATCAGGTTGTACGGCAGCAGAAGGCTCCGCCCCGGCACCCGCGCCCGGTACGCGAACAGCACGTCCTCACCGTTGGGCGAGCGCACCACCCGCTCCAACTCCAGCCCGGCGGTGTCCACTTCGAAGGTCTTCCACACCCCCGTGGCCAGGCAGTACCCACCCGGGAACACGATGCCCTGCTCCTCCGGCAGCCGATGACACGACAGCCCGATCCCGTCGAGCCGTACGACGCCCTTGGTCAGGGTGTTGAAGACCAGGTACCGGTGGGCCTCCTCCTTGTACGGACGCACACGCAGCAGCACCAGCGCACCCACTCGCGCGTACGCGATCTCCGCGTCGGCCGGCGACTGCAACGGCTCGTCCACCGGCTCGGAGTAAATCCCCTTCCCCGTCTCGCTGTTGTCCTCCACCTTCACGGTGAGAGTCCCGCCGACCGTGTCGACGTACAGCCCGTCCTGGATCCGGACGTGCGGATGCCGGCCGGGAACATGGTCCTCGCGGGTCGTCTCCGTCCAGTCGACGTCGTACGCCGACGGGAAGACGTGATCACGTTCGCCGTGCGCGTCCAGGAAGGTCGCCGCCCGACCGTCCTCCGCCAGTGCCCAGCGCAGGACCCGGATGTCGTCGGCCTTCTCGCCGGTGCGGAAGACGGCCAGCAACTTGCCGTCGACACGGCGAAGTTGGAGCAGTCGGGCCTGACGGTAGTACCGGTGCAGGGCGGTGAACTCGCGCACGAAGTCCGGGTCGTCGAGGAGTCCGGGTACGGCGTTCCCGGGCAGTCGGCGCAGGTCGTGGCGGTCGTGCAGGGCGAGGACGTCGGCGACCGTCGTCTCCCGGGCGACACCGGGGGAGACCTGGCGGCCGAAGAGAAGGGTGTCTCCTACGGCGACGATGTCGCGCGGCGCGGCCGGGTGCTCGGTGTCGAGGCGTTCGGTGCCGGTGAGTTCGAGGCGGGTGGAGCCGAACTCCTCGGTGCGGCGGGCGTTGAGCTCCTCGGCGCGACGGGCGAGTTCGGCGGCCTGTGCGGCGAGGCGGTCGCGCAGGACCTCGTAGGTGCCGGTGTCCAGGCCGGTGGTCATGGGGTCCCTCTCAAGAAAGCGCGATCAGTAAGGATGTCGGAGCCGATGAAGCCGGAGCCATGGAAGTCAGGGCTGGGTCCGGAACTGCCGTCCCCTGTGCGGCAGTTCCGGACCGTCGGTGGGGTCAGGCCTTCGCCGGGTGGCCGTTGAGCGCGGCCAGCGGGGTGTCCGCCAGGCCCAGCTCACCTGCCTTGTCCAGCAGTTGCCGTACCTGACCGGCGTTCGCCGTGTCCGAGGTCATCAGCTTCATCAGCAGCGCGGACACGGTGAGGTTCTGCACGTCGGCCGTGGAGACCGGGCCGAGGATGCGCCCGAGGTCGTCGGCGATGTTCGACGTTCCGTCCAGCCAGGGCCCGGCCAATGCCTGTGCCGTCTGGGAGTTCTGGACGAAACCGTCGATGCTCTGCCCGAGCGAGACCGACGACATCAGCCGGTCGAGGAAGACCGACTCACCGCCGACGATCTTGATGTCGGCGTTCTCCAGACCGGTCGCGAGGACCGTGGCCTGCGCCTCCGCGACCTGCCGCCGCACATCGAGCCCGGCCAGCCGGATCTCCTTCTCGGCCTGCAACCGCAGCCGGTACTCCTCGTGGCCGCGCGAGGCGTCGTCGAGGGCGGCCATCGCGGCGGCCTTCTCGGTGAGGCCCTCCGCCTCGGCCTTGAGCTTCTCGCCGATGCCGGTGGCCTCCGCGAGCGCGTTCGCCCGTACGCCCTCGGCCTGCGCGAGCACCTTCGCCTGCGCTCCCTCGGCCTCCGCGAGCGCCTTGGCGCGGGTGCCCTCGGCCTCCGCCCGCAGCCTGGCCTCGGTGCCTTCCGCCTCCGCGCGCAGCCGCGCCCCCGTGGCCTCGGCCTCCGCGCGGCCCGCCTTCACGGTGACCTCGGCCTCCTTGTCGCGGACCTGGATCTCGGCGAGTCCGGCCGCGGCGGCCTCCGCCTGGATGCCCTCGGCGAGCCGCAGCTTGGCGCGGGCGTCGAGGTCGGCGGACTTCAACCTGGCTTCGGCGAGGGTGAGTTGCTCACCGGCGCGGTGCTTGGCGGCGGCCTTCGCGGCCTCGGCGCCCTTGATGTCCTTGACCAGCTTCTCCTGCGCCTCCGCCTCGGCGGCGATGATCACGGCCTGCCGGGTGCGCTCGGCCTCCTCGACGACCCGCAGCTTCTTGATGGCCTCCTCCTGCTCGGCCACCGTACGGTCCACGGCGATCCGCTCCCGGACCACGTCCGCGACCTCGCGCTTCTCCGCCTCGACCTCCTTGTCGCGGGCGATGCCGGAGAGGCTCGTCTCCCGTTCCCTGGCGATGACTTCGAGGAGGCGGTCCTTCTCGATGCGCTCGTTCTCGACGGCGATGACCCGCTCGCGGTTCTTCTGGGCCACGGCGATCTCGCGGGCCTGGTTCTCGCGCTGGACGCCGAGTTGCTCCTCGGTACGGAGGAACGCGGCCTGCGCGCCCAGCCGTTCCTCCTCCTGCACCTTCGCGGTGGCGGCCTCCTCGCGTGCCCGCAGGACCTCCACCTCACGGCGCTGCTTGATCTCCGCCTCGGCCTGCCTGCGCTCCAACTCCAGGATGGTCTCCCGGGCGTCGACGTTCTGCCGGGTGATCTCCTTCTGCTCGGTGCGCTGGAACTCGTTGGTGCGGACGTGCTCGATCGTCGTCAGCTCGGTGATCTTGCGGATGCCCTGCGCGTCCAGGATGTTCTGGTTGTCGAGCTGGGTCATCGGCGTCTGTTCGAGGAAGTCGATGGCCGCGTCGTCGAGGTGGTAGCCGTTGAGGTCGGTGCCGATGACCTGGATGATCCGGTCCCGGAACTCCTCGCGCTTGGTGTAGAGATCGACGAAGTCCAGCTGCTTGCCCACGGTCTTGAGCGCCTCGGAGAACTTCGCGGCGAAGAAGTCCTGGATCGCCACCGGGTCGCTCGCCGTCTGGGTGCCGATGGCCTGCGCGACCTTGATGACGTCCTCGACGGTCTTGTTGACCCGTACGAAGAAGCTGATGTGGATGTCGGCGCGGATGTTGTCCTGGCAGATCAGGCCCTCGCGCCCGGTGCGGCGGATCTCGATGGTCTTCACCGAGATGTCCATGAACTCGGCCTTGTGCAGCACCGGCAGGACGACCGCACCGGTGAAGGTGACGTCGACCTTCTTCGTCTTGGAGACGATCAGCGCCCGCCCCTGCTCCACCTTCCGGAACAGCCGGCCGACCACCAGGAGCAGGGTGAGCGCGATGAGCAGGACAACGGCGACGAACACACCGATGCCGACGGTGATGGCGTTCATGACATGGGTCCTCGATGGGTGGGAGGGTGAGGTGACGTGAGTGAGGCGGGTGGTGAAGTGGGCGTGGGCCAACGGGCGTTGGTCGGCAGGCGCTGATCAACGGACGTGGGCGACTGCCGTAGGGCAACTGGCGTAGGCCATCGAGGAGAGAGTCCGCCGCCGCAGGCAACCAGGCCTGGGCAACCCCTCGTAGGCGACCAGCCGTGGGCAACTCCCCGTAGGCCGACAGGCGTTGGCGGCCTATCCCGGCGTGCCGGGCGGGGCGAGCAGCCCCAGGCCCAGCCCGTCGCCGGGCGGATACGGTGCGACCCAGAAGAACTCGCCCACCTCGTCGTAGGCGTAGAGCAGTCCGGTGTTGCCGCTCGCGAGGGCGTCGTTGCCCGTCTGCCGGACCTGGACCACCGCCGCCGAGCCGTCCGCCGCCCTGACCTCCGCCTGTCCGAACCCGGCGTCCACCCGCCCGGTGCGGATCGTGCAGGTCAGCCCGACGAAGTCGAGCCGCGAGGGCCCGTGTTCGTCGGGGAACAGGCCGCGCAGGGGTCGTACGAGAACCTTGGTCGCGCGCCACGACACGTACAGCGAGCCGATCAGCACGGCCACGCCCAGCCCCGCGCGGGCGGGTCCCGACGGGACGAGCGGGGCGAGCAGTACGTCGCCGATGAGGCTGAGCAGCCAGCCGATCGCGGTCAGCAGCGAGAAGGGGACCGTGACCGGGACCCCGCCCAGCCCCCAACTGTCCCCGTCGCCATGCCCGTTCACGGTCCCGTGGGCATGGACGTGGATGTGCGCGTGGGCCCCGATGCCGTGTGCGTCGGCCGCGCCCAGCGCGACCAGCAGCCAGAACAGGACGACCACGGCGAGCGCCGCGGTGAAGACGACGGTGGGAAAACCGGTCGCGGCAGCGAAGAACGCCCCCATGATCCCGGCCCCCCGTTCCCTGTCCGTCGC
>NZ_JBHXME010000145.1:0-28079 GCF_042721125.1 Streptomyces sp. NPDC058469 | reverse complement strand
CCCCCGCGTCGGCGGGAAACACTCCAACTAGCACATCAACAGCACGTACTGTTCCGGACAACACCCGCGGCCGCCGAAACCACAGATCCGGGGCCGGGAATTGCCGCTCGTCCGGCGGAACACCCCCGCGTCGGCGGGAACCACAGGTGTCAACGCCCATCGTTGCTCTCGAATCTCGGAACACCCCCGCGTCGGCGGGAACCACTCGCACGGGCACAGCACGCGCTGATCGCCCGCCGGAACACCCCCGCGTCGGCGGGAACCACGCCTCCCGCGACGACGCGGCCATGACGATCAACGGAACACCCCCGCGTCGGCGGGAACCACATCCTCTCCGTCACCGGGCACGAGGGCGAGATCGGAACACCCCCGCGTCGGCGGGAACCACGCGCAGATGTGGGAGCCGACGACGGTCTACAGCGGAACACCCCCGCGTCGGCGGGAACCACCCGGAACGTCTCCGCCTCCGCCGCATCCTGCGCGGAACACCCCCGCGTCGGCGGGAACCACGAGGGGTACGACGGCCACGCCTACGGCTTCCGCGGAACACCCCCGCGTCGGCGGGAACCACGACCACGCCGAGCCCTACAAGGCGGCCTTCGACGGAACACCCCCGCGTCGGCGGGAACCACACGAAGCCACCGAACCGGTTGAGGACGTACAGCGGAACACCCCCGCGTCGGCGGGAACCACTTGCGCTGTGCGATGCGCGGCATGTTGTAAACCGGAACACCCCCGCGTCGGCGGGAACCACAGCGCGCCGAGAACGACAAGCAGCACCTCAGGCGGAACACCCCCGCGTCGGTGGGAACCACGAGGATCAGGCCGCCGATCTGCCACCAGGTGGCGGAACACCCCCGCGTCGGCGGGAACCACCCGAAGTTGAAGTCGGGGTCTGGCAGCCGGGTCGGAACACCCCCGCGTCGGCGGGAACCACGGCAACGAATACGCGTGCGTTCCCGTCAGCAACGGAACACCCCCGCGTCGGCGGGAACCACCCGGCCGCGTTGAGGGTGACGTTGCCGTTCTTCGGAACACC
Source organism: Streptomyces sp. NPDC058469 (assembly GCF_042721125.1). Classification (NCBI taxonomy): domain Bacteria; kingdom Bacillati; phylum Actinomycetota; class Actinomycetes; order Kitasatosporales; family Streptomycetaceae; genus Streptomyces; species Streptomyces sp. NPDC058469. Next base: position 27,040 of record NZ_JBHXME010000145.1, on the reverse strand, counting down.
CCCGCGTCGGCGGGAACCACCGTGAGGAGGGGAGGGTGTAGGTGCGCAGGATCGGAACACCCCCGCGTCGGCGGGAACCACTGAAGAGGAACCAGTAGGTCACTGGCTTCTCACGGAACACCCCCGCGTCGGCGGGAACCACCGATCTTTCGCCTGTCTGCATCAACTTGAGTACGGAACACCCCCGCGTCGGCGGGAACCACGCCTCGGACCTGTTGGACGTCTCGTGCGCCACCGGAACACCCCCGCGTCGGCGGGAACCACAACGACATCTCGTCGACCAGGCCGGACCGCAGCGGAACACCCCCGCGTCGGCGGGAACCACTTCGTCATCGGCACCGGCTGGACCCTGAACAACGGAACACCCCCGCGTCGGCGGGAACCACGGGCCGGTTGGAGCCGGGCGGAGATCCGCGAACGGAACACCCCCGCGTCGGCGGGAACCACACATGCTGCCCCTGGCGCCAGTCGAAGACAAACGGAACACCCCCGCGTCGGCGGGAACCACACTTCCTGACCTGGTGTTCAGCGGGCCCTTTGCCATTTCGTTGCGATGTCGGCTTGTGCCTGTCTGGCTTGTTGCGGTTTCACCCAACGACTGTACCGAGGTGGGTCCTCGGGGTTGTCAGTGGCGTGTGCTTGAGTCCTCGTTCATTCAGTGGAGTTGGTGAAGGGGAGTCAGACAGTGCTGGGTGGGCGGTTTGCGATGGTGGATGAGTCGGCGTGGGGGAAGTCGCGGGGGCTGGATCCGGATCTTCCGCCGTATCCGTTGGTGCGGCATCTGCTGGATGCTGCGGCCATGGCGCTGTTCCTGTGGGATCGATATCTCTCGGAGAGCCAACGGCGTTGTATCGCGGCGGGTTTGGGGATGGCAGGCGATCCGGTACGGGCGCGCGCGCTGACCGCTTTGTGCGCGGGGCTTCATGACGTGGGGAAGCTGTCGGGCTTCCAGCTGTGTGATGTCCGTGCCCGTGAGCGGTTGAGCGATGCGCTGCGCGGGGACCTCGGTCGTATCGGGGTGGAGCGGATGCCGCATGAGGTGGCGGGGATGCATGCCGCCACCGCGGTACTGGCTGCCCTGGGGTTCGGGGAGGCCGACGATTCCTTCGAGGTGGCGGTGCGCAGGGTCGCGGAGATCATCGGTGGGCATCACGGCCGGTTCCACGTGTTCACGGACCTGCACCCGGTGAACAGGGATCTCCTAGGAGGTCCGGCCTGGGGCGTTCAGCGGGAGGCGCACGCCAGTGCGGTGTTCGAGGCATTGGGTGCGCCGCTGCCGCCGGAGCGGATCGATGCTCCAGCGGCGGTGCTGGTGACCGGGGTGGTGATCCTGGCGGACTGGCTGGTCAGCCAGGAGGAGTATCTGCTGCGTCGCCAGCGGGAGTTGAGTATGAGTCCGGCCGAGCACTTCGAGCGGTCGTGTGCGGATGCCGAGGGTCTGGTGCGTGAGGCGGGCCTGCTGCCGGTGGAAATGGAGCGGAAGGACTTCTCTGAGGCGTACGGCATCACGGGGGAGCCGAATCCGCTGCAGCGGTCGGTGGCGGAGGAACTCGCCGCCGCCGTCGGCACCGGCAATCAGGGGGCGGGTGATGGCCGGCGGGGCGGGATCCTTCTGGTGACCGCGGCTCCGGGGGACGGCAAGAGCGAGACGGCGCTGGAGGCGGAGCGGGTGCTGTCCGAGCGGTTCGGCACCCGCGGGTTTGCGTTCCTGCTGCCGACGATGGCGACCAGTGACCAGATGTACGGCCGGGTGGCCGGTGTGGTGGCCCGGCAGGCCGGGCGCGGGGCTGGGCTCACCCTCACCCACAGCATGAACTGGCTCAACAGCGCCTACGCGGAAGACGAGTTGGGCGGTGTGCGGGTCCTGACGTGCGAAGGGGAGGAGAACGGCGAGGACCAGCGGGCGCGGCGTGAGCTGGATATGCGGCCGGTGCGCTGGCTGCGCGGGGCGAAGCGGGCGTTGCTGGCCCAGTTCGCGGTCGGCACGGTGGACCAGGCGCTGATGGCGGTGCTGCCGGTGCGGCACAACGCGCTGCGGTTGCTGGCGTTGTCGGGCAAGACGTTCATCCTGGACGAGGCGCATGCCTACGACCCGTACATGCAGGTGCTGTTGGGGCGGTTGCTGAACTGGCTGGGCTGGTACGGGGTGCCGGTGGTGTTGTTGTCGGCCACGCTGCCCGCGTCGGTGAGTGACCGGCTGATCAAGGAGTATCTGAAGGGGGCGGGGCTGAAGCCGGCGGAGTTGAAGGGCCGTACGTTCGAGGCGCCGTATCCGGGCTGGCTGTATGTGGACGCGGCGGACGGAGCGTGTACGCAGATTTCCCAGGCGCGGCAGAAGGAGCAGGCCGCGGCACGCCGGATGCGCCTGTCGGTACAGGTGGAGCCCGTTGTACATGGTGAGGGCGGGGGCGGCCGGAACCGGCTGGCGGTGATCCGGCGCCTGCTGGAGCCGGTGACCGAGGGCGAGGGCGGCTGCGCGCTGGTGGTGTGCAACACCGTCGCGGAGGCCCAAGAGACCTACCTCAGCCTCCGTAAAGTCCTGGCAGCGCGCCGGCAGGACGGCGACGGTGGCGAGGTGCAGTTGCTGCATGCCCGGTTCCCGGGGGATGAGCGGGAGCGGCGCACACTGGCGGTGACCGACGGCCTGGGGCGTTCCGGCCCGCGGCCCGTGCGGCGGATCGTGGTGGCGACCCAGGTGGTGGAGCAGTCGCTCGACCTGGACGCCGACGTGGTCATCAGCGATCTGGCCCCGCTGGCCTTGCTGTTGCAGCGGGCAGGCCGCTGCTGGCGGCACGAGACCTGGTGGGTCGAACACGGGCGCCCGCAGGACCGTCCCCGGCCCGCCTGGGCGAAGAGTCCCCGGCTGGCGGTGCTGGATCCGCTGGTCGGTGGTCGCGGTGTGCCGGGCCAGTGGGGCGAGGTGTATGCCGAGTTCCTGCTGAAGGCCACCTCCGATGTCCTCGCGCAGAGGGGGGAGGCGCCGATCGCGATTCCGGAGGATGTGCAGGAGCTGGTCGAGGAGGTGCATGGGCATCGCGCGGACCGGTTCGACTGGGGCGATCCGGCGAAGTCGGCGGCCTACACCGCCTACCGCGGCAAGGAGTTGGCGGAACGCAGCGTCGGGGACATCCTCGTCGTGCCCCGGGCGCGCAGCGTGCCGGGCCTGGACGCGCTGCACCATCTGCGGGGCGCGGAGGAGGAGTGGGAGGCGGCGACCCGGCTCGGCGCCGACATCGTCCGCCTGCTGTGCGTCTACGCCCACGCTGATGGCACCGTCACCCTGGACGCGGAGGCCACCCGCCCGCTGCCCGGAGCGGATGGCCCTCTCACACCCGCCGACGTGCGCACCGTCATGGCGCGCACCATCCCGGTCAACGCCACGTGGTTCAAAGGGGAATTGGACCGGTTCGCGGTCCCGGAGAGGTGGGCGGAGCATCCCCTGCTCGGCGACGTGGTGATGCTTCGGCAGCCGTGCGCAGATGGGCGGGCGCGGCCGGTGCCGGTGGGCGGCAGGAGCCTGTATCTGGACCCGGAGCTGGGCCTGGTGCGGCAGTGATGCCCCGGGTCCGGACCGGCGCCGCCCCCGCATGACCCGCGTCGGCATGTTCTCCAACTGCCGCTTTTCGCAAGGTAGTTCGACTTGATGGGTTATGGCCAGGCATTGTCAGTGCCGCCTGTTTCACTGTGCCCACGGCCTTGCTCGTCACTACGAGGGTGAAGCACGGGTGCTTTGTCGTGCCCGCGTGCGGCGAGGCGCGTAGAGGAGGGGAGGGGAGCATGGCTGTGGGGTTTGACCTGCGTGAGGAGCCCTGGATCCCGGTCCGGTGGGCGAATGGCGCTTCGGGCTGGTGTGGGTTACGCGAGCTGCTGCACCGGGCTCACGAGATTGCGGACCTGGAATTACCCGTGCCGCCGGCCGTATCCGGGCTGCTGCGGATCCTTGCGGCGATGACCGCGCGCATCGCCCGCGACGCCGACGGGATGCGGCTGGACGACGAGGACGCGGAGCAGGAGGTCACCATGTGGCTGGGGATCCGTGCCAGTGTGCTCGCCGCCGGCCGGTTCGACCCCAAGGCGGTGGATGCTTACCTCGATGAGGAGGTGCCCGCGGGGCGCTTCGACCTGTTCGACCCGGAGCGGCCCTTCCTGCAGGACCCCCGGCTGGCGGCGCAGTGCGTGGACGCGCAGGGCGCCCCGAATCCGTCGGGGGTGAACAAGCTGGTCTTCGGTCGGCCCACCGGGGTCAACGGGGCTGTGTTGTTCGGGCACTTCACGGATGGAGAGCCGGTGGCGGTACCGGCGGCCGAGGCCGCCTGGCACCTGATCGCCCAGCTGTACTGCGGGCCCGCCGGGCAGTGCACCCCGCGCCGCATCACCGAGGTGCGCACCGGCAGCGGCGACGCGGGCTCGCTGCGCAAAGCGGTCTCCTACCATCCGTGGGCTGCGGACCTGTTCACCACGCTCGTGCTGGCCGTCCCGGTACCGGAGGGCGGCCCGGACACGGACGTGCCGGATGAATGCCCCTGGGAGGCAGGGGAGTTGCCGGAGCCGCTCGACCCGCTCACGGAACTGACCTGGCCGGGGCGCCTGTTGACCGGGCGGTATCGCCACGCCGTGCTGTTGGTGCCGTCGGCGGACCGTACCGCGGTCACCGACGCCTACATCACCTGGTCCACGCACGAGCCCAAGCCCACCGCGCGTGACCCGTACGTCATCCTCGACCGCGGCAAAGAGGGCGAGCTCTACGTCCGCGAGGCCGACGGCGCGCGGGCTCTGTGGCGGGACGTGGACGCGCTGCTGCTGATGGACACCAGCCACACCACGCTGCGTCCGCACAGCCTCAACAGCCTGCCGCCCCGGCTGCTACGGCGCCTGTCGGTGCGGGCCTACGGCTTCGACCAGGACGGCAAGCAGAACGACACGACCTGGTTCGAGGCCACCACCCCGCCCATCCTGCACTGGCAGGAAGAGGCCGATCCGCGCATGGCGCGCCATCTGGCCCGCTGTCACCAGGCCGCCGAAGAGGTCGGGGAGCGTCTCGACTACGCGGCCCGGCTGGCCTGGAAGATCGCTGCCGACGCCGGTGCCGCTTCGGCGGACAAGGTCAAACTCGACCGGCGCAAGCCCGGTCCGTGGGCTGCGGCTGCGGCGGGCTGCTACTGGCCGGTGGCCGAGCGGGAGTTCTGGCAGCTGGCTCACCCCGACCGGTGCGACACCGCGCCGTTGCCGCCGTTCGTATCGGCCGCGCTGACGGCGCTGGACGACGCCATCGGAACGGCCAACCGGGCCGACATCCGGGTGGCCCGCGCCCGTTCCCGCGCCCGCTCGGCTTTGCGCGCGCTCCTGCGCGCCGCCGCCTGATCCCCACCTTCCGACCGTTCGAGGAATCCGCCCATGACCGCTACACCCCTGCCGCCGGCGTCCGCGCCGCCGCCTGCCGCTCAGCCGCGGCCGTCCGACGCGTTCGTCGGGTACGTCCTGTCGTTGTGTGAGAACAAGCGGGTCCAGTCCGACCTGCGCACCGGCCTCGGCCAGCGCGTGGAACGCTGCAACTACCTGCACCGCTACCTCGTACGGCGGCTGCCCGAGCGTCAGCACCCCGACGCGCGCCGTGCCCACTACGCGGTGGCCGCCCTGATCGCCGCCCGCCCGCGCTCGGCCCGCACCGCCGACGCGGAGCGCGCCAACTCCGCTGACACAGCATCCAGTTGGTTCGCGCGTCCGAACCTGGGCGCCGCTCTGGCTGCCGCGGTCAACGCCCAGGTCATCAAGGCCAATTCGGCCGAAGGCGACCTTCATCTGTTCGCCCGGCAGAGCAGCGACGCCCTCCACCAGCGGCTGCCCGCCCTGACCCGGCACTTGCTGGGCGGCGGTATCGCCCTGGACTGGGCGGTGCTGCTGGAGGACCTCACCAAGTGGGACCGCGACCGCGACAAGATCGCCACCCGCTGGCTGGAGAGCTACTTCCGCACCGCCGGCCCCGAGGGCGCCACCGCTCCCGACACGGACACCGCCGTCCCGGTGTCCGACACCCCCGAACTGCACGAGGAGAACCCGTCATGACCGCCCTGTTCCTGGACCTGAGCGCCATCCAGTCGGTACCGGCCGCCAACCTCAACCGGGACGACCTCGGCTCGCCCAAGACCGTCCGCTACGGCAACACGCCCCGCATCCGGGTCTCCAGCCAGTCCTGGAAACGCGTGATCCGTCACGGCGTCGAGGCGGACCTGGGGGAGAAGGCCGCTCGCACCCGCCTGGTCCCCGTGAAGGTCCGCCAGGCACTTCAGCGGGCGGGCTGGCCCGCGGACCTGGCGGCCTTCGCCGGAGCGCAGGTTGCTGTCAGCGCCGGGAAGAAGGGCATCGGCACGGAGAAGGAGGGCCACACCTCGGTGCTGCTGTTCCTGCCGGAGAGCGGTCTGGAGGAACTTGTCACGGTGTGCGTCGAGCACCGTGAGCAGCTGGAGCAGAACCTGGACAAGAAGAAGCCCGGACAGATCCTGCCTGCCGACCGTATCGAGGAGATCCTCAAGCGGCGCACCGCCTCCATCAGCCTGCTCGGGCGGATGCTCGCCGAGCTGCCGGGCGCGAACGTGGACGGCGCCGCCCAGGTCGCCCACGCCTTCACCACTCACGCCGCCGAGCCGCAGCGCGACTACTTCACCGCCGTCGACGACTGGCTCGGCGAGGCCGACACCGGCAGCGGCCATCTGGACACCAGCGAGTTCAGCGCCGGCGTCTTCTATCGCTACGCCACTGTCAACATCACCGACCTGCTCAAGAACCTCGACGGGGACGACAAGGCGGCCCGCACGGTGCTGGGTTCCTTCGCCGAGCACTTCCTGCTCTCCCTGCCGCAGGCGAAGAAGAACAGTACTGCCCCGCACACTGTCCCCGACCTCGCCTATCTCGCCGTGCGCACCCAGCGCCCGCTCTCCCTGGCCGCCGCCTTCGAAACGCCGGTCAAGCACCGCGACGGCGGCTTCGCCCTGTCGTCCCGCGAGGCCCTGGCCGCCCATGCGGGCGACCTCAACCGGCTCACCGGCAACCGCCACCGGCCCTTCCACGGCCACGCCACCGTCGACGACACCACGGACCTGACCCCGCTCGGCGGGGCGCACGGTTCCTTCTACGACCTGATCGATGCCGCCGTGGAGGCGGCCCTGCCGGTGGCCGGAGCACAGGCGTGAGCGGGCTCGTGCTGCGGCTGGCCGGTCCTCTGCAGTCCTGGGGAGAACGCTCCGCGTTCACCGCGGACCGCGACACCGCGCCCTTCCCCACCCGCTCCGCCCTGATCGGCATGTTCGCCGCCGCCGAAGGCATTCCCCGCGACGACACCGCAGCTCTGGACCCCTACAGGGCACTGGAGTTCACCGTCCGCGTCGACCGGCCCGGTATCCGGCTCGTCGACTACCACACCGTCGGTGGCGGCCGGCCTAAGGACCAGACCGCTGCCACCAGCGGCGGCAGCAACAAGGGCGCCGCCGTCATCACGCGCCGCCACTACCTGGCCGACGCCGTCTTCGTCGTCGCCGTCACCGGCCCCGACGCGACCATCGCCCGTGTCGCCGGTGCTCTCCACCAGCCGCACTGGTCGCCCTACCTGGGCCGCCGCTCCTGCGTCCCCGACGAACCCCTCCTGCTGCACACCGATGCGTCCGACCCGGCCGCCGAACTCCTGCACCACGTGCCGCTCAGCCCCGATCCCGCCCGCCTGCTACCGACCGACGGCACCGTCGCGGTCACCTTCCTGTGGGAGCGCCCGCCCGCGACGGTGGACGGGGCCGACTCCCTCACCGTCAACGACGTTCCCCGCAGCTTCGCCGCGCACGGCCGCAGCCACGAGCGGCGCCGCCTCTTCCGCACACGCGAACACCTCCCCGTGCACCTGGCGGCCGGCCCGCACAGCCTGCACCGGCAACTGATCGACTACGCCACGAAGGAGGCCGCCGCATGAACCCCCGCGCGGCGCTCGCCCGCATCCGCCTCAACCCCCACAGCCGCGCCGTCCAGCGCGACCTTAGGGACGCCAACGACATGCACCGCAGCCTCATGCGGCTGGTCCCCGACCACCTTGGCACCTCCCCCCGCCAGACCGCAGGACTCCTGTACCGCCTCGACGAGACGGACACCACCAGCACCCTCCTCGTCCAGGCCGCCACCCTCGACCCCACCCGCCTGCCTGACGACTACGGCCACACCGACCTCAAGGACCTCACCCCGATGTTCAACGCCCTGAAAAAGGGCATCACGGTCCGCTACCGCGTCGTCGTCAACCCGGTCAAAACCGAACGCCTCCCCCTGGACCAGAAAGGCCGTCGCGGCAAACGTATCCCGCTCACCGGCCCGGACGCCGACCACTGGTGGACCAGCCGCGCCACCGACGCCGGACTGGACCTGCACACCCTGCTGCCCACCCCCATCGCCGCAGTCCGCCCCCCGGCCAAAAGCAGCCCGCCCATGCGCCACCACCTGGTGCGCTACGACGGCACCGCCACCGTCACCGACCCCGACGCCCTCACCCACGCCGTGCTGACCGGCATCGGACGAGCCAAGTCCTACGGCGCCGGCCTCATCAGCCTCGCCCCCGCCACCACCGCGTGAGCACACCCCACGGGGGCGGCCAGGCCCGCAGACGCCTGGCCGCCCCCACTCTCGCCATGCTCCCGCGCGTCGCGGACTCCCTGTCGTTCCTCTACCTCGACATGGTCCGTGTCGTCCAGGACGACACCGGCGTCTGTGCCCAGATCGCCGTCGACAAGCACCGCACTGACACCGTCTATATCCCCACCGCCGCGCTCACCTGCCTGCTCCTGGGCCCCGGCGTGTCCATCACCACCCGCGCTCTCGCCACCCTCGCCCGCCATGGAACCAGCGTCATCTGCACAGGAGCGGGCGGCGTACGCACCTACGCCGGCATCCTGCCCGACTCCCTCACCACCCACTGGCTCGAACAGCAGGTCACCGCCTGGGCCAACCCCGGACAACGCCTCGACGTCGCCACCCGCATGTACGAGATGCGCTTCGGCGACGACACCGTCCCCCACGGCACCACCCTCGCCCAGCTGCGCGGCATGGAAGGCCAACGCATGAAGGCCCTCTACAAACTCCACGCCCAAAAACACGGCATCGGCCGCTTCCGCCGCAACTACCACCCCGACCAGTGGCACCAGCAAGACCCCGTCAACCTCGCCCTGTCCGCCGCCAACACCTGCCTGTACGGCATCATCCACGCAGCCCTCCTGGCCCTGGGCTGCTCACCGGCCCTCGGATTCGTCCACACCGGCACCCAGCACGCCTTCGTCTACGACATCGCCGACCTCTACAAAGCCGACACCACCCTCCCCGTCGCCTTCTGCCTCCACCAGGCAGCCAACCCCGAACAAGAGGCACGCCGAAAACTCCGCGAGGAACTCCGCCTCATCCGCCTCCTGCCGCGCGTCATCCACGACATCCAAGCCCTCCTCACCCCAGGCGCCCCCACCGACGACGACACCACCGAGCGCCAGGACGTCCGCATGGTCCACCTCTGGGACCCGAAGACAGGAGTCCTCCCCGCCGGGGTGAACTACGCACCCGACGGAGGCTGACATGACCTCCATGCTCGTCATCGCCACCACCGCCGTCCCCGACCACCTCCGCGGCGCACTCAGCCGCTGGACCAGCGAAGTAGTCCCCGGCATCTTCGTCGGCACAGTCTCCGCCCGCGTACGCGACCAACTCTGGGACGCCGTCACAGAAACCGTCGCCGACGGCGCAGCCGTCCTCGTACACCCGGCACCGACAGAACAGGGCTACGCGATCCGCACAGCCGGCACACGCCGCCGCGTCCCCATGGACTTCGACGGCCTCACCCTGATGCGCATGACCGCAGCGCCGCCGGGCCCAAGCCTGGCAAATGAAAGGCAAAGCCCGCGATAACCCGCAGGTCGCGAAGTGTGGTCCCCGCCGACGCGGGGGTGAACCGTTCATCGAGGCGAACAAGACCAGCGCGACCACGTGGTCCCCGCCGACGCGGGGGTGAACCGGAGGCCGTGACGGGCAGCGTGTTGGTGTTCGCGTGGTCCCCGCCGACGCGGGGGTGAACCGACGCAGCAGATCCTCACAGTGATGACGCACCGGTGGTCCCCGCCGACGCGGGGGTGAACCTTCTGCTGGGCCTGGTACGGCTCGGGCACGGTCGTGGTCCCCGCCGACGCGGGGGTGAACCGTCAGGCTGGCTCGCTCAGCGTCCGGCCTCCCTGTGGTCCCCGCCGACGCGGGGGTGAACCGGACGGTGTCGCAGAGGGCACGCGCGTGATCGGGTGGTCCCCGCCGACGCGGGGGTGAACCGCCCAGGATCATCAGGACGATGCCCAGGATCAGGTGGTCCCCGCCGACGCGGGGGTGAACCGTTCCGGCGCGAGGAACTGGGCGAGCTGGGCGCGTGGTCCCCGCCGACGCGGGGGTGATCCGGACACGGACGTTGCCCAGTACGTCCTGGCCTCGTGGTCCTCGCCGACACGGGGGTGATCCGACGATCGTGCTGCTCCCCGAGGACCACTCGACGTGGTCCCCGCCGACGCGGCGGTGAGCCGCACGGCGCCGGGTACTTCCTCGCCCACATCCAGTGGTCTCCGCCGACGCGGGGGCGAGCCTCACACGATGGATGATCAACCGGTTCAAGAAGCAGATGGCCGCTGGCATTGCCGAGTCCGTAGAAACACTGAAGCGTGAGCGGGCTGCTGCCGGCGAAACGGCGCCCGAGACTGGCGCTTGTTCACCCCCAGTCTGTCCGTCGCCGTGACCATCGCGGCCGCAGTGTTCACCGGGTGCAGTGGCGACGGCAAGCCGTCGTCGGCCGGCAGCCAGCTCGACAAGCCGGGCAAGGCCGCCGACGCGGCGACTACCGTGCGGTTGGCTTGGAATCACACCGGTACGTTCTTCGACGAGCCGCAGGTCTGGTACGTCGCCCGGGTGAAGAACCCCGGGCGCAGCAACGCCTCCGTCGCTCTGGACGCTCGCGCCCTCGACGAGATTGGCACGATCGTCGGCTCCGACCAGGCCGTCCTCCCGAACATCCCGGCCGGCGCCTCCTTCGACTACTTCGGCGGGGGGCCCGCGACACCAGGCTCGCGGGAATCCCGTCGAAGGTGCAGGTCACCCAGGCCAAGAACGCCTTCGGACAGGCCAGCACTGTTGATGAGCCGATGCTCAGAACCGGCGAGCTCACCTTGAAACAGGGGCACGACGGCACCGACACGAACTCCCCCTACTCGTACGACCTCACCGTGAAGGTCACCAACAGGACCCACGACGTCGTCGCCGGAGGGGTGGCTCTGCACCTGTTGCAGTGGAGGCCACTGCGTCTGCGGGTACGACCAAGATTCTCTAGGTGAACCCTGTGATGCCCCTGGGAACCTCCCGGCATCCTGCCCGCGTGTACATGGCGTGCACCTGGCTTACGGGAGGCCTAATATCCATGACTGTGTTGAGAGTCCGAGTGCTAGGACCGATCGATGCCGACATCGGCGGGATGCGGGTCGGCCTCGGTACCCCTCGGCAACGCGCGGTTCTGGCCCTCTTGCTGGTGGGGCGAGGTGGCGCGGTCCCGGTCGACAGGATGATCGCCCAGTTGTGGCGTGGACAGCCGACGTCCAAGGCGACCGTCTCACTCCATGCCTACGTGTCGAATCTGCGCCGGGTACTCGAACCGGGCCGGGAACCACGCACCCCCTCGACGGTCCTGGTCAGAGAACCGTCTGGATACGCGCTGCGGCTGCCCGAGGAGGCGGTCGACGCCTGGCGATTCGAGGCGGCGGTGCGCCAAGCCCGGAGCGTGTCCCCCGAACGGGCCCGCCGTCTGCTGGAAGAGGCCCTGGGCTGGTGGCGGGGTACGGCATACGCGGAGGTGGCTGACGAGGAGTGGGCCGCCACCGAGGTGGCCCGGCTGGCCGGACTGCACATGGAGGCACGGGAACTGCTGATTGAGGTGACCCTGCGGATGGGTCTGTCTGCCGAGGCGGTGCCGTCTGCCGAGGTGCTCGTCCGGGAACAGCCGCTGCGGGAGGAGAGCTGGCGGCTGCTTGCCCTCGCGCTGTGGGGCTCAGGACGGCAGGCGGACGCGCTCGCCGCGTTGCGCCGCGCCGGGACCGTACTCGGCGACGAGCTCGGCATGGCTCCCGGTCCCGCCCTGGCCGAGTTGCACCAGGCCGTTCTGACCGGGCGGACGGAGGTGCTCCGTGCTGCCGTACCGGGACCGGCCCTCAGGCCGGCGGAGACCGTTGTCGATGCGGGGGAGGAGAACCTGTTCGTCGGCCGGGACGCCGAGTTCCGGGCGCTGTCGGACACCGCGCGGGCGGCCCGGCGTGGCGGCGGCGTCGTGTTGGTCACCGGTGAGGCGGGGGCCGGGAAGTCCGCGTTGCTCGCCCGGTACGGGGAGTCGCTGCGTGCCGACGGCTGGACGGTGGTGTCCGGCCGCTGCCCCGAGTTCGAGGGCGCCCCGCCCGCGTGGGCGTGGGTGGAACTGCTGGGCGAGCTGGCGCACGAGGCGCCCCTGGCCAATCTGGGGCCCCTCGTGGCGATGTTGCCGGAATCGGCCTCAGGACCGAATTCCGGTCAGGAGGCGCGGTCGGCCGGTCCGGGCGATGTCGCGGCCGGCCGGTTCCGGCTGCACCGCGCGTTCGCCGGGTGGCTGCGGGACGCCGCCGCCCGTAAGCCGCTCGCGCTGATCATCGACGACCTGCACCAGGCCGACGCGGAAACCCTTGCCCTGCTGGATCGGGCCGCCGGCCTCGATGGCGCGCCGGTCCTGGTGATCGCCGCGTACCGCCCGGTCGACGCGGCGGACCGCCTGCTGATGGTGCTCGCCGACCTTGCCCGTCACTCGCCGCACCGGCTGGCGCTGCGCGGCCTGGCCCCGCACGACGTAGGCACCCTCGTCACCGCCGTCTGCGGCGCTCCGGTCGACGCCGACACGGTGACCGCACTCGCCGAACGGACCGGTGGCAACCCCTTCTACGTACGCGAGAGCGCACGGCTCCTCGCCGCCGAAGGCGTCCTCGTCGCCACCTCCGAAGTACCCCAAGGCGTACGCGACGTACTACGACGACGACTACGCCAACTCCCACCCACCGCCCTCACCACCCTCCAACTCGCCTCCGTGCTGGGCCGCGAAATGGACGTGAGCGTCCTCGTCGAAGCCTCCGACGTCGACGAGAACGAGGTACTGGAGGGGCTGAAGGACTGCGTCGTCGCGGGGCTGCTCACCGAACCGGCACTCGGTCGGGTGCGGTTCATCCACGCGCTGGTCCGCGACACGGTCTACACCGATCTGGTCGGTCTGCGTCGTGCGCGTCTGCACGGGCGTCTGGCTGTGACGCTCCGGCGCTGCCGTCCCGATGAACTGTCCGCTCTGGCCTATCACTTCACCCGTTCCGGAAGCGCCGCCACCGCACCCCTGGCAGTCGAGTACGCGCTCCGCGCCGCCGAACTGGCCGAGCGGCGCTACGCCCATGACGTGGCGGCCGAGCTGATCCAGCACGCGATCGACGCGGCAGCGCTGCTGCCCGGCACCGCGGGCGAGTCCGCCGAGCGACTGGTGGGACTGCTCGGCCGGCTGCTGCGTGTGCAGGTCCTGGCCGGTTCGCTGGCGGCGGCCCAGCAGACGCGCCGACGCGCTGTCGAGGTGGCGGAGAGCGTCGCACGTGACGACCTGGCCGTCGCCGCGTTCGCCGCGTGGCCCGAGCCGACGCCCCGGCTGACCCAGCAGCACTGGCGGCTCGACGAGGCCATCGTCGGCGTGCTCGACCGGCTGACCGCCCGCACCGACCTGGACCCGGTCACCATGGCCCGGCTCCTCCAGGCGCTGGTCGACGAACTGGGCAGCGCCGACGGCGCCCGGGTCGACGAGGCCGCCGGCCGCCAGCTGGCCATCGCCCGCGAGGTCGGCGATCCCCAGCTGCTGGCGGCCGCCCTGACGACGATGACGAAGCTCCTGCCGCGTGAGGTCGAGACGGCGGAGCGGGAACAGTTCGTGGCCGAGCTCCGGGCGCTTACCCGCGATCATGAGCTGCCGGCCTACTGGTGGATCTGCGAGCACATGGACGGCCTCGTCGCCGCCACCCGCAACGACCCCGCCGGCGTCCGCCGCCACGCCGAGCAGGGCCTGGCGATCGCCCGGCGTTACCGGCTGGCGGAGGCCGAGGCCGCCAGCATGGCCACGGTGGCGATGCTGGCCCACGTGGAGGGACGCTTCGAGGAGGCGGAGGCGCGCTACGGCGAGGTCCGTGACCGACTTCGGCGTAACGGCTCCTCCTACGGTGAGGGCCTCTATGCCAGAGCCATGATCACCATGCGGCTCAACCAGCAGCGGCCGGAGGAAGCTGAGCCGTACGGCTGGGTGCTCTACGACGCGCTGGGATCGATGGCCGGGGAGGGGCTGGCCGTCGTCCTGGCCAGCCGGGGCGATCTCGACCGGGCCCGTGCTATCCGTTTCGAGCCCGTCGTCCTCCGCGACCACTTTTACGGCGTACGACTCTGCGCCCGCGCCCGGACGGCCGCGATGGTGGGCGACCGGAGCGTTGCCGAGGCCCTGATCCCGCTGCTGCTCCCGGTCCGGGACCAGCTCGGCGCCGCGTCCACCAACGTGTTCATCACCTGGCCGCTCGCCCACTCACTGGGTGAGCTGTACCGGCTGCTGGGCGACGAACCCGAGGCACAAAAGCAGTTCGCTCACGCGGAGACGGTTGCGCTCCAGTGGGGCTCGGACCACCTGGCCGCGTCCGCCAGAGCGGCCGCCGCCCTCAGGGTCTGACGGCCGCGGCGCGGGCCGCGGCCGCCAGATGCGCCGAGCCCCATTGCCGAGCGACTTTCTCCGCGTGGGCGAACTGGCTCCGCGCTTCCGGCTCGTCGCCCAGCAGCCGGTACAGCTCACCCAGCGAGTGGGCGAGCGGACGGAAGGCGAAGGACGTGCTGGCCGCGCCGGCGAGCTGGTCGCGGAGGGGCAGAAGGAGCGGGATCAACACCTGCGCGGTGGCCCGGTCGCCCAGTAGGGCGGCCAGCTCCGCACGGATCGCCAGGGCGATGCCGTAGAGATGGTCGGGCACCGGCGCGACGGTGGTGCTCAGGGCGAGGGCCTGATCGAATTTGCCCTGCCGGGCAAGGACGAGGGCGAGAGCGGCCTCGCCACCGAGGGGCGTGGACGCCTGTAGCTGTTGTTCGAGCTCCTGATGGCGTCCCTGGTTGAGTCGGATGGTGATCAGACCCAGCCCGTACACGACGTCGCCGTGCGAGGAGCCGCTGCGCCGCAGCCGGTCCCGTATGTCGGCGTAGCCAGCCTCCGCCTCGTCGAAGCGGCCTTCCACGTGGGCCAGCATGGCCATGGTGGAGAGAGTGACCGCCTCGGCCTCCGCCAGCCGGTACCGCTGGGCGACGGCCAGGCCAGCCGTAGCGTGTTTCCGTACTCCCGCGACATCGTTGCGGGCGCCGGCGGCCATGCCGCCGACGTGCTCGCGGACCCAGCTGTTCGCGGGCAGATCGTGTGAGTAGCCGAGCGTTCGCACCTCGGTGGCCAGCAGCTCCCGCCGGTCCGCGGGGAGCTTGTGCGGTGCCACCGCCGTCATCGCGGTCATAGCGCAGGCGAGCAGCAGGTGGTCCCCGACCGTACGGGCGATGGCCAGCTGCCGCTCGACCGCCCGGACCGTTCTCGCGTCCTCCGCGGCCGGCGGCAGATGGACGAGGACCGTCGGGTCCAGTTCGGCGCGGGCGTGCAACCGGTCGACGAAGGTGTAGACCGAGGCCGGATCGATCAACCCGTGCGGACCGCTCAGGGAGGACGCAGGGCCGCTCGACGCGGCGAGCGCCGTGTTCGCCAGGACGTCGTCGTCGAGGGCTTCCGCCGCCGCGATGGCGCGCTGGCGGGTCGACCGCGCGGACAGAGTCATCCCGGCCCGGGTCTGGGTCCGCAGCAACCGCCCCAGCAGAGTGACCAGTTGCCCGGGGCGCTCGTTCTGCGCGCCGGGTATCAACGCGAAGGACACGATCGCCTGGTTGAGCAGCTGCACCGCGGTGTCGTGGGCGTAGCGCCCCTCGGCCAGTTCGGCCGCACGCAGCGAGTACTCGACGGCGAGCGACGCCGTCTCCGCCATGCCCGACCGGGCGAAGTGGTGTGCCAGAGCGGCCAGATCGTCCGGACGCCGTAGCCGCAGGACCTCCGCCAGCCGGGCGTGCATGCGTGCGCGACGCACCCCCACCAGATCGGTGTACAACGTGTCGCGGACCAGCGCGTGTGCGAACCTGACCCGGCCGGCCGCCGGTTCGGTCAGCAGCCCCGCCATGACGCCCGCCTCGAGCCCGTCGAGCACCTCCTGCTCGTCTGCGTCGGCGGCCTCGGTGAGCACGCTCACCTCGGACTCCACGCCGCCCGTCGAGGCGAGTTGGAGGGTGGTGAGGGCGGTGGGTGGGAGTTGGCGTAGTCGTCGTCGTAGTACGTCGCGTACGCCTTGGGGTACTTCGGAGGTGGCGACGAGGACGCCTTCGGCGGCGAGGAGCCGTGCGCTCTCGCGTACGTAGAAGGGGTTGCCGCCGGTCCGTTCGGCGAGTGCGGTCACCGTGTCGGCGTCGACGGGCGCGCCGCAGACGGCGGTGACGAGGGTGCCTACGTCGTGCGGGGCCAGGCCGCGCAGCGCCAGCCGGTGCGGCGAGTGGCGGGCGAGTTCGGCGAGGGTCTTCGTCAGCCGCTCACCGGCGTCGACCGGGCGGTATGCGGCGATCACCAGAACCGGGGCGCCGCAGAGGTCTGCGGCCCGCTCCAGCAGGGCAAGGGTCTCCCCGTCCGCGCGGTGCAGGTCGTCGATGATCACGGCGAGCGGCGCCTCGTCGGCGGAGGCCCGCAGCCATGTGCCGAACGCCTGGTGCAGCCTGAACCGGCCGACGGCCGCGCCGCCGGTGTCGCGTGCGGCGTCGGACACCGGATCGTCTTCCGGCTCGTACAGCAGCGGGCCGAGCGCGTCCGGGTCCGAGGGCGGTGTCCGCGGCGCGAGCGCGCCCAGCGCCTCCACCCATGCCCACGCCGGCGGGGCGCCGTCGGACTCCGGGCAGCGTCCGACCACCACCGTCCAGCCTCCGGCCAGCAGCTGTCGCCGGAACCGGGCGAGCAGCGCGGACTTGCCGGCCCCCGCCTCACCGGTGACCAGCACCACGCCGCCACCCGTGCGGGCAGCGTTGGCGACGTCGTCCAGCGCTTGGAGGTCGTCGTCCCGTCCCACGAAGAGTTCGTCCGCCGCAGGAACGAGTACGGTCGGACCGGCCTCCGGTACGACGGCGCGCAGTACCTCCGTCCGTCCGCTCCGGACCGCCTTCTCCACCTCCGCCCACGCGAGCCCGGGGCCGAGCCCGAGTTCGTCGGCGATGTGCTCGGTCGCCCGGCCCAGCTCGGCCAGCGCGTCCTCCGGCCGGCCACAGGCCCACAACGCGAGGGCGAGCAGCCGCCAGCCCTCCTCCCGCAGCGGATGTTCACGGACGAGCGCTTCGGTCGCGGGGAGGGCATCGGCGGCCTGCCCGGCTTTGAGGGTCACCGTGATCTCGAGTTCCCTGGCCACCAGGCGCAGCTCGTTCAGCCGGGCCACCTCCGTGGCCGCCCAGTCCTCGCCGGACCATTCCCCGTACGCGGGCCCGTGCCACCAGGCGAGGGCATCCTCCAGCAGTTGACGGGCTTCGGTGGGTGACGCGTTCCGGGCCTGCCGTACGGCCGCCTCGAACCGCCAGGCGTCGACCGCTTCCACCGGCAGCCGCACCGCGTACCCCGGAGGTGCGCTGACCAGGACGCCGGCCGGGGTCCGCGGCGGCCGGCCGGGCTCCAGGAGCCGGCGCAGATTCGACACGTACACCTGCAGGGAGGCTTTGGCACTGTGCGGGGGCTGACCGCGCCACAACCGGTCGGTCAGCTGGTCGACGGACACCACGCTGCCGCGGTGTGCCAGCAACAGGGCGAGGACCGCGCGCTGTTGAGGACCGCCGACGTGAACGGGCGCACCGTCGATGTCGGCACCGATCGGTCCCAGAACCCGAACTTGAATCATTGCGTACAAACTACAGTGCCCCAGGGTCGGGCATTTCGGGCCGTCCCAAGAGCTCGTTAAGCGGGCTCCAAGTCCGCTCGGGAAGGGTCCTGGTACCGCTGTGAGTCGGCGGCCCTGACCTAGGAGCACCAGCATGTCCGTCGCCCATAACGTCGAGCGTCCTTACACCCATGAAATGGTGATTGTGCACCGGGTGTTCCGGCGTGAGGCCGCCCTGCTGCCCCAGCTTGTGCGCGCCACGCAAGTCGGCGACATCGCGCGCGCCGAACAGATCGCCCGCCACGTCGATGAGTACGTGGGCGGACTGCATCACCACCACGGTCTTGAGGACGAGCTGATCTGGCCGTTGCTGTGTGAACGCGCCCCGCTGAGCGACGGTCTGATAACCCGCATGCAGGAGCAGCACCAGCTCATCGACATGACCCTCGCCGTGGTGACCGACGCGCTGTCCCGCTGGCGGCGAAGCGCCGACGCGGACAGCGGTGAGTCACTGGCCAACGGCTTCGACGATCACTACAACGTTCTGCTGCGGCACCTCCATGACGAGGAGACGCAGATCCTCCCCCTTATCGCCGACCACCTGACCGTCGCCGAGTGGGACCTGGTCGGCACCCGCGGCCTGGAGCGCATACCGAAGAACAAGCTGATGCTCGCGCTGGGCGCCATCCTGGAGGACGCGACCGAGAAGGAACGGCGGTACTTCCTCGGCAAGGTGCCGCTCGTCGGCCGGTTCCTGTGGAGAGTCGTGGGGCGGCGCCAGTACGCCGCCCAGTGCCGGGAACTGCGCGGCCCGCTGGCCGGCTGACGCCGTGTACCGCGACGCCACGCACCTGGCCGAGATCCGCTCCCTGGAGCCGATCCGGAACCGAAGGGCCATGACGAGCACGATCGCTCTCGCGGTGATCGCCAGTGATCCGGTCACGGCCGAGGGGGCGATCTCCTGCCTCCGCCAGTACGCGGGGCTGACCCTGTTGCAGGCGGAGGAGCGCGCCGAAGCCGACGTGGTGCTGATGCTGGCGACGGAGGTCACCGAGGAGACGCTGCTGCTGATGGAGGCGGTGGCCGCCCGGTCGTCCAACCCCGGCATGAGCATCGTGCTGGTCGCCGACAGCATCCGCGAACACCAGGTGGCACGGGCCGTCCGGTGTGGTCTGCGCAGTGTGCTGTGGCGCTGGGAGACGGGCTTCGAGAAGGTGCTGGAGGCCGTACGGAACATCGCCTGCGGGCGGGCCCAACTGCCCCCGTTGGTGCAGAACTGGTTGATCGACCAGGTCCGCACGGTGCATCGGGAGGTCCTCGGGCCGCGCGGGATCACCATCTCCGGGCTCGAGGCCCGCGAGGTGGAGGTGCTGCGGCTGCTGGCCGACGGCCTGGACTCGGCGGAGATCGCCCAGGAGCTCAACTACTCCGAGCGCACGATCAAGAACATCGTGAGCGGCATGATGAGCCGCCTCGGCATGCGCAACCGCACCCAGGTGGTCGCGCACGCGTTGCGCTCCGGCGTCCTGTGACGATCTCCGCCGCCAGGGAAAACAGACGTGCGCTCCAGGAACAGTGGTCTGCGCTATGAGGCGCGCCCGCACAACGCCCTGTTCCTAGCGTGGTTTTGGAAGCGCTGTGAGGCGCGAGTGAAGGGTGGTTCCGAGCGTGGGTGTGCGTCTTCTCCGGCCGACGGCTGGCGGATGGGAATGGCAGTCGGGGGCGGCGTGCAGTGGGAGCGACAGTTCCCTCTTCTACGGTCCTCAAGGCGAGAGCGCGGGTACGCGCCGCTGGCGCGAGCGCCAGGCGCGGGCGCTGTGTGCCTCCTGCCCCGTGGTCATGGCCTGCGCCGAGTTCGCCCTGGCGGCCGGTGAACGGCACGGCATCTGGGGCGGCTTGACCGAGACCGAGCGGTCGATACTCGCAGCCGGGGGAAGGGTCTACCGGCCGGCCGCCGGCTGAGAGGCATCCGGCCGGATATCCGTCGACTGCCGTCTGAGCGGGGCGGGCGACCGGATGGCCGTCAGCTGTCGGCGAGTGGCGCCTGACCGGCTCGCCCGTCGGCTGCCGCCTGAGCAGAGCGCGGTCGCACGTCCGTCAGCTGCCGCTGATCAGGGCGTCACCTGCTGTTCCGGGGCGGGAGCCGCGGTGAGCTGTGCGTTGTCGGCGTGGACGGTGATGCCGATGGCGCGCAGGTCCTTGACCGCCTGGCGAGTACGGCGCAGGGGGTCCTGGTGCCGATGGGCGAGGCGGTACAGCGGGCTGTCGGGGACCTTCTCGAACTGGACGCGGGACAGCATCCAGTCGGCCAGGTGCGGCGGCAGGGCAGGGTGGGCGACGAAGCCGTGTTCGTCGTGATAGCCGATGGAGATGTGCGGCTCGGTCAACGTGGGAACGCTTCCGGGGTCTGTCATCAGATGAGCCCGGTGCGAATGCCGTGGGCCACGGCGTGGGCCCGATTGCGCAGGCCGAACCGGGAGATCACACCATGGATGATGTTCTTTATGGTGCGCTCCGAGTAGCTCAGGCTGGACGCGATCTCGGCGGTGTCGAGACCGTCCGCGAGATGTCGCAGTACTTCGGCCTCACGCGGGGTCAGACCGCTCAGCCCGTCGGAACCGCCGCGTTCCTGGGCCTCGCGCAGCTGCTCCACCAGAGAGGCGACCAGCGTCTCCGGCAGTTCGGCGCGCCCGTCGCAACTGTTCACCACGGCCCGCAGTACCTGCGCGAAACCCACTTGGTGCCGGTGCAGGAAGCTGGTCAGCCCGTAACTCACGGCCCGCAGCAGCTGGTTCTCGGTGATCGAGTCGGCCACCAGGACGATCCGGGACCGTGCGCCCGCGCCACCGACGGCGCTCCGGCGCATCCACGACATCGTCTCGTCCGTCACCTCGCCGACCAGGATCAGCAGCACCTCGGACTGCTCCTGAAGATGCGCCGGGACCAGCCTGACCTCATGGGGGCCGGACTGGAAGAAGGCGGCCGCGCCGTCGGCGGTGATCGCGTCGTCGGAGCGCAGGGCCAGCGTCAGTTGCCGCCTCGGACTGTCCCTGCCCATGGGGCCTCTGGCGGCGAGGTGCGAGTCGCGCGGTCCGGTCCACCGGCCGCCGGTGGCGAGGACGAGCCCGGTCGGGCCGGAGCGGGCTCGTGCCCTCAGGGCGTCGGTCGCGCCGCTGTCACGGTTGGTCCACTGCATGGCCTGATCCCTTCGTCTTCCCGAAGACCCTCACGTCCACAAAGGAGCCGAGCTGTTGTTCCGTTGCCGTTGAGCGTAGAGAAGGGCAGGCGAGGGAGCGCGTCAGTAAACTGACGTCCGATCGGTCGCTGCGGGTGTGGTGCGGCGGGAGAACCAGTGCGGTCGGGGTACCGGCTGGTCGGCGCGTTCCGTGACCCTGATGCCCTCTTGGGTGAGTGCCAACTGCCAGTCGTCGCTGAGAAGTTGAATGAGGTCCAGGAGCAGTTCGCGGGCGTCGCCGGCAGCGGGTGCGCGGCCCGCGGGCACCGCGATGCCGCCCCCGCCGCCCTCGCGCGGCCGGGTGTAGTAGAGGGCCGCCTCCACCGCCAGGCCGAGGTTGGACGGGCAGTCCAGGACCACCGCGTCGTAGTCCGGCTCAAGCGGGGCCAGGGCGCGTTCCAGCGCTGCTTGGCGTGGCTCCCTGAGCAGGGCCAGGCCGCTGTCCAGCAGGTAGCCGTCGGTGGCGGCCGGGAGCAGTCGGATCAGCCCGCCGGAATGCTCGCGCGGGATGTCATGGACGAGTTCCGCCAGCGGACGGGTCGTGGAGCGGCGGTGCAGCATGTGCGTGACGAGACTCTCGCGGTCCCGGCCGATCACCGGGAAGCCGGTGCTCCGGGTCAGCCACCCCTCCGGGTCGTAGTCCACAAGGAGTACCCGCAGGCCTGACCTGGCCAGGCTCCTGGCCAGACTCGATGCCAGCATGGTCTTCCCGGTTCCGTTTCGCGGATGGCAGACCGCGGTGCGGACGGGCGCCCCGGACGGGGCGGTGGGTGTGCCGCCGGCGGCCTCCGCGATGCCGAGCCACAGCGTCACCGCCTGGGCGAGCCCCTGGGTGTACGAGACGCCGCGCACCCCGCAGTCGGTGCGGAACCCGTCGTACAGGCCCGGTGGCAGCCAGGTCGTGAAGGATGTGGCCGATCCGGTGGCCACCTTCGGCAACGGGGCCGGTCGCAGCCGCCAGGCGGTCACCGCCTCGGCGACCGCCTCCTGCATCCCGGTGCCTACCTGGGCGCAGCGGATTTTCAGCGCCTGCCGCAGCATGATCGGCAGTTTTGCCGCGACTTTCTCCAGGCCGGAGTCGCTCGGTGGGTGAGTGGTCATGTCAGCATACTGACGCCTCTGGCCCCATCGAACACAGCAGGTTGCCCGCTCGGACATCGAGGTCGGCCGAACTCGTCTCGGTGAGAGGGCGTCCACGGGGTGAACGACGGTGTCGACACCCGTTCGGGCAGCGCGCGTAGGAGATCGCGCAGCCCGCCGTCCGATTGGTTGCCCGTGTGCAAGCGCGCTGATGCGATGGGGTGGCACACCCTGCAAGGTCACGGCGTGGTTCGAGCGGCCCGAGGGCGGAAGCGGCGGATGAGGAGCGAACGCGGATGAGGCGCTTTGCGGGTGGGCGGACGCGGCGCAGGCTGTTCAGCCGCCGCGGCCGGTGGGCACGCAACAGGCAGACGCGACCCATGGTGACGAACCTGCCGGACCAGGGCGGCGGCCAGGTCGTCCTGGTGCACCCTCCCGGGCCCCTTCCCGAGGTGCTGACCGGCGCGGCCGCATACCTTCAACAGGGCGGCCGTCCCGACGATGTCACCGTCCTGACCTTCGGTGTCATCGGCCGCGACGAGGAGCTGTGGCGCCGGCTCAGCGCTGTTCTCGGCGACTGCAAGTCCCGTGGCGTCACCGAGATCCGGCTCGGCATGCCGGGCGGCGCCGCCCGGGACCGGGGTGGCCAGGTGCCGGCCCGGACCCTCAGCGATCGCTTGGACATGCCCGTGATCGCGGCACCCGGCGAGATAGCCGCCGTGCCCGGTGGAAGCCTCTTCGCCCGCAACGACGCCACCGACGAGGGCGGCTGGTGGCGCTTCAGCCCTGGCCTGCCCGCCAGACCCCTGGGCATACGGCACCCCGTTCCCTGGTGGGGCCCCGAACTCACCCGGATCGGCATCGACAGCGCCGACGGCCACACCGTCGAGGCGATCCCCGCCGGATTGCTCGTCCGCCCGACCTCGGCGCCCGCCGAGCAGATCGACGCGATCACCTACGCCGTACCCGTCGACGACCACCGCCTCACCGTGCTCGTGGGCGTGCGCGACGCGCCACCCGTCACCGCCGAGGCCGTCGTGACGGTCCTCGCCGCGCTCCCGGCCCGGCTGCGCGTCGCGGCGCGCCTCGCCCCGGGCGACGGCGGCGACCTGCTGCCGCTCGCCGAAGAGGTCGCGGACCTGCTCGGCGCGCCGGTCGAGGTCGCCAGCGGGCTGCCGCTGCGCTTGATGACCGCGGAGGAGTCCTACGTCCGGCTCGTGCTCACCGGCACCGACGGCGAACCCTCCTGGATGCCGTGGGTCGAGTCCGTGACCTGCCATCCCCGGCAGGAGACCGGCCGCCCGCCCGCCGAGGTGGCCCGGTGGCGCGCACCCGTCGGCGGGCTGCTGCCGACGCCGGAACCCGGCGTGCTGACACTCGACGAACACTGGCGTCTCGTGCTGACCCGGGCCGGGATGTGGATCGGCTCCAGGGAAGGCGACCGGCAGGGTGTGACCGACCGCGGTATCGACCCGGACGTCGTGAGCGTCGACCTCGGCGCGCCCGGTGTGCCGCTCGACTCCGGCCTGTTGAACTCCATGGACCGGATACTCGGCGAACTCGACGAGTCCGCCCGTCGACGCGTTGTCCTCGATGTGTTCGGGAGCTGCCCGGAGGAACAGTTCAGGGAGCTGCGGCGGCTCGCGGTGCGGCACGGCGTCGCGCTGGCCCCGCGCTCCCGGTCCGCGATCGCGCCTTCGGAGGCGCTCACCGAACTCCGGGCGCCATCAGTGATGGTGACGAACAGCCAGGACAGCGAGGACACCCTGGCGCCGTCGTCCGCGGTACGCCGGCCGCCCTTCGCGCCGTCCCCTTCGTACACCTCGGCCTCCCGTACAGCCGAGCCGGCCACTGTCGCGCAGCCCGTCGTGGGCGTGGCGTCCGCGACGTCTGCCCCGTTCACCTCGGCTGCCCTCACGGGCGAGCCACTCGCCGGCGCGCAACTTCTCGAAGGTCAGAGGCCCGAGGCGGCCGCTGCCCTGGTGGGCACTCCGCTCAGCATCGCCGTGCCCGGTCGGCCCCCGGTGGATGTCGGTGGGAGCACGGAGATGTCCCCGGCCGAGACCGTCTCGATTCCCGCTGCCCTCAACCGGGTGACCAGTTCGGTCTCCGCGGGGGAACTGCTGCTGGGACCCGCCGTTCCGGGCGGCGCTCCGGCGCGAGTGAGCGGTGCCGCTACGGCGACCGCCCGAGTCCAGGAGCCCGTGCGCGCTCCCCAGACGATCGCCTCCACGCCCGAGGCTGCTGCTGTCGGGCGTGCCCTGGCGGGTGCGCCGGGCCCCGTCGCCGCGCCTGCTCCGACCGTTCCGCAGCCGTTGGAGCCCCGGTCGGCGGGCACAGATACGGAGTTCGGTCACGGCGGTGACACCAGGAGCGATTCCGGCCGCCCGGAGAATGCCGACGAAGCGACGTCGGGTGAATCGACAACGGCTGAACTGTCCAACGGTGATGCACAGTTGGACCAGTCCGAGACGGTTCAGCCGATGCCCGAGACCGCAGTCCCGACACTTGGCCCTCCTTCCGTCGCCTCCTTCACGCCGGTGGCGCGCAGCAGCGGTGACGCAGACCGGGCCCTGCTCCAGTCCGCGCTCGCCGAGAACTGGGAACGGCATTCCGCCGAGGTGATGCGAGCCCTCACCCGTATCCCGGCGTTGCGGGGGCGTGAGCTCCAGGACGACGTGCGGTCCGACCTCATCGCCGTCGTCAGTTATCTCTCTGACGCCCAGGGGCCGTTGAGCGCCGAAGCGATCCGTGGGCAGTCCGTCGCCGAGCCGGAGCGGGCCAAGTCCCTACTGGCGAGCCTCTCTTCGGGCCTGCGTCGGTTGCCCTCGCATCGGGGGGCAGTGGTGCGCGGCCTCGGAACCGTACTGGTGGACTCCGAACTGCGGCCGGGCGACGAGCTGTTCGACACGTTGCCGGTGAGCGCTCTCGACTCGCCCTGGGAACTCGCGGGGGACCGCTACGTCGTATGGTCCGTCACGGGCCGTCGGGCCCGGGTGCTGTTCGACGGCGCGACCGCGGACCCCTACCAGGAGATCGTCTTCGCGCCCCGGACGCGGCTGCGGGTGCTCGATGTCGTAGACGCCGACACAGGACGCACCGTGCTGCTGCGGGAGTTGGCCGATGCCGCGGAGTTCGCCCCGCGCGGCGTACTCGACGAACAGGACGAGTTGTTCCGCGACAAGCTGCACGCCACACTCGCGGCGGCCGGTACCGCTCGCCACGGCGGCGACTGGCCCGTCCGGAGCGTCGGTCCCCTCACCCGCAGGTCCCGATGACGCGGCCCCGCCCCGGTGGACGTATGGCGGCGCTGGCGCTGGCCGGTGCGGTCGTGGCCGTGGCAACGGCCGTGCCCGCGCGGGCGGCCGGCGCCGGTCCCGCCGAGGCCGGTGTCTCGCTGCCCTCCGTGCCCTCGGTGATTCCCGCCGGGCAGAACTGTTTGGGCGCACTGACGGACAAGGCGCCGGACGCCCCCTGGACCCAGGGGATGCTGAGTCTGGGCACGGTGTGGCAACTGACACAGGGGGAAGGTGTCAACGTCGCCGTCGTCGACACCGGGGTGGCCCGTGGGACCCCCGGGCTCTCCGGGAAGGTGAGCACCGTTGGTGAGGGAGGCACCGACTGTGTGGGGCACGGCAGTTTCGTCGCCGGGATCGTCGCGGCCGGCCCGCTGACCGGGGTGGGATTCACCGGCGTCGCCCCCGGTGCGCGCGTTCTCGCGGTGCGTGGCACGGACGAGCGGGGCAACGCCACAGCGTCCAGCGTGGCCGCAGGGGTACGGGCCGCCGTCGACAACGGTGCGAAGGTCGTCGACGTCTCGCTCGCGCTGAGCTCCGGGAGCAGGGCTCTCGCCTCGGCCGTCGCCTACGCGCGGTCCCACGACGCGCTGGTCGTCGCGCCCGCGGTGCCGGACACGGCCTCCGTTGGCGGGACCGCTGACCAGTCCGCGCAGCGCGACTACTGGCCGGCCGCCTATCCCGGTGTGCTGTCCGTTCTCGACTTCGGTGCCACCGGCGGTCGGCCCAGCGGAGCCCTCGTACCGCGATCGGTGAAGCTCGCGGGCCCCGGCGACCAGGTGGTCGGACCCGGGCCGCGCGGCGGTGTGCTCGTGGGCACCGGATCCTCCGCGGCCACCGCTTTCGTGGCGGGGGCGGCAGCGCTGGTGCGGTCCTACCGGCCGGAACTGTCGGAGAGCCAGGTCGGCCGGCGGCTGATCAGTACCGCCTATCCGGCGGACGTGCCCCGGGTCGATCCCTACGCGGCGGTGACCGGGGAACTGCGAACCGGTACGCCGGCGAAGGTATCTGGCCCGCCCGCGGTGGTGCTGCCGGCGCTGTCGTCCGACGACGGGGCGATGCGCCGCGCCGGGGTGATGACGGGCACGGTGGTGGTGGCCCTGCTGGTGCTGGCCGCCGTGGCGACCGCGCGCCGTCACCATCGACGACGGTTTGCGGCCGGGGCGGCGGCGGAGGCAGACCGGGGTACCGAAGCCGGGCGAGGCGGTGGCTCCGGGGGCATGGAAGCGGGTGGCCCGTACGAGGACGACGAGTTGCGCGCCGCGTCGGCGGGCGTCGGCGCGCCAGCCGGACAGAGTCCAATGACGGAAATGCAGGACATACACCCCCGACGGGCCGGCGGCAGGGCGACCGGGTGTCGCCCTCACCGGTGGGCAAGGTTCTCGACAACACCG
>NZ_JBHXME010000144.1:0-28752 GCF_042721125.1 Streptomyces sp. NPDC058469 | reverse complement strand
GCGCCACAGCGTGGGGTCGGTGAAGCCGACGGAGACGGAGATGCCGACGTCGGTGACCTCGGAGGCCTGCACCAGGAGGTCCAGGTCGCGCAGGATCAGCGTGCCCTTCGTGAGGATCGAGAAGGGGTTCGCGTGGTCGCGCAGGGCGCCCAGGATGCCCGGCATCAGCCGGTAGCGGCCCTCCGCGCGCTGGTAGCAGTCGACGTTCGTGCCCATCGCTATGTGCTCGCCGAGCCAGCGCCGTGAGCCGAGCTGGCGGCGCAGCAGGTCCGGCGCGTTCACCTTGACCACGATCTGCGAGTCGAAGCCGAGGCCCGTGTCGAGGTCCAGATAGCTGTGCGACTTGCGGGCGAAGCAATAGACGCACGCGTGAGAACAGCCTCGGTACGGGTTGACCGTCCACTCGAAGGGCATGCGGGAGGCCCCCGGTACCCGGTTGATGATCGAGCGGGCCCGCACCTCGTGGAAGGTGATCCCGCGGAACTCGGGTGTGTCGAACGTACGGCTGACCACGGCGTCCGCGCCGAACAGCGCGGCGTCGGCCGCCCGGCTGTGACCGCCGGACTCCACGGTGAGGTTCTCCCAGCGCATGACGCCTCCTAAGTAGGCCTGCCCCCCGAGTGAAACACTTGTTCGAATTACTGTGCAAGTGTCATTCCCGATCGCTTCCGATGCCTTGGGGTACCCCGATTTGGGTGGCCGTGGGCGGGGGTGGTTGGCTTGCACCGATCCCGAGAACTCATGTCCTGGAGGAAACCGATGGCGCAGGTCGAGGCGACTACCGAGCGGGTCGTCGCAGCCGACGCGGAGGCTGTCTTCGACGCCCTCGCCGACTACAGCGGCACGCGCGCGAAGGTGCTGCCCGAGCAGTTCAGCGAGTACGAGGTGCGCGAGGGCGGTGACGGCGAGGGCACCCTCGTCCACTGGAAGCTCCAGGCCACCAGCAAGCGCGTCCGCGACTGCCTCCTGGAGGTCAGCGAGCCGACCGACGGCGAACTGGTCGAGAAGGACCGCAACTCCACCATGGTCACCACCTGGCGGGTCACCCCGGCCGGCGAGGGCAAGTCCCGCGTCGTCGTGACCAGCACCTGGAACGGCGCCGGCGGCATCGGCGGCTTCTTCGAGCGGACCTTCGCCCCCAAGGGCCTCGGCCGGATCTACGACCTGGTGCTCGACAGGCTCGCCGCCGAGGTCGAGAAGTAGGTCAGGTGAGGGGAGTGGGCCTCAAAGGGCAACTCCCCAGGGCGCGTTGGCGCCCGCGCCGCACCCCTCACCGGTTCGAGTGGATCTCCGTTCGAGCCGGGCGTACGCCGTAACTCGTCACGCTTGCTCACAGTTGTCGCCTAAAGCGGGAATTGTGCGGCAGGCGCGACGAGGGGAGCGGTACGTGGGCGGGACGACTCTGGTGCAGGACGAGCAGGCCCCGGCACCCCCGGAGACACCCGTCCCCGCGCCCGTCGAGAAGGTCGAACTCGGCCCGCGCCGCGTGCGGTTGGTGTTCCTCGGGCTGATGCTCGCGCTGCTGCTGGCCGCCCTCGACCAGATGATCGTCGCCACCGCGCTCCCGAAGATCGTCGGCGAACTGCACGGCCTGGACAAGATGTCCTGGGCAATCACCGCCTACCTCCTCACCTCCACGGTCGGTCTCCCGGTCTACGGCAAACTCGGCGACCTCCTCGGCCGCAAGAGCGTGTTCCAGTTCGCGATCGGCGTCTTCGTCATCGGCTCCGCGCTCTCGGGCCGCGCCCAGTCCATGGACCAGCTCATCGCGTTCCGCGCGGTCCAGGGCATTGGCGCCGGCGGGCTCATGATCGGTGTGCAGGCGATCATCGCGGACATCGTGCCGCCCCGGGAGCGCGGCCGGTTCATGGGCCTGATCGGCGCCACCTTCGGACTCGCCTCGGTCGCGGGCCCGTTGCTCGGCGGCTACTTCACGGACCACCTCTCCTGGCGGTGGTGCTTCTACATCAACGTGCCCTTCGGCGTGGTGACCTTCGCCGTCGTCACCGTCGTACTGAAACT
This sequence comes from Streptomyces sp. NPDC058469, assembly GCF_042721125.1. Taxonomy (NCBI): domain Bacteria; kingdom Bacillati; phylum Actinomycetota; class Actinomycetes; order Kitasatosporales; family Streptomycetaceae; genus Streptomyces; species Streptomyces sp. NPDC058469. The sequence goes on along the minus strand of NZ_JBHXME010000144.1, from coordinate 26,730 downwards.
GCCGAAGCCGACCGCCAGGGCGCGCCTCGACATCCTCGGGGCGCTGCTGCTCGCCGCCGCGTCAACGTGCCTGGTGCTGCTGACCAGTTGGGGCGGTACCGAGTACGCCTGGGGCTCGCACGTCATCCTCGGTCTCGGCGCGGGAGCCGTGGCCGCCGCGGTCCTCTTCCTCGTCGCCGAGCGCTTCGCGCCCGAACCCCTCATCCCGCTGCGGCTGTTCAAGGACGCCGTCTTCAACGTCACCGCCCTCGTGGGTCTGGTGATCGGGGTCGCGCTGTTCGGGGCCGCCAGCTATCTGCCGACCTTCCTGCAGATGGTGGACGGGGCGAGCGCCACCGAGTCCGGGCTCCTGATGCTGCCCATGATGGGCGGCATCGTCGGCGCGTCCATCGTCTCCGGGCAACTCATCAGCCACACCGGCCGCTACAAGATCTACCCTCTCCTCGGCAGCGCCCTCGCCACCCTCGGCATGTGGCTGCTGTCCCGGCTCGAAGTCGACACCTCCCGGCTGCAGTACAGCCTCTGGATGGCCGTCCTCGGCGCCGGCATCGGCATGGTGATGCCCGTCCTCGTCCTCGCGGTGCAGAACTCCGTACGGCCCGCCGACCTCGGCACCGCCACCAGCGCCAACAACTACTTCCGGCAGATCGGCGGCAGCGTCGGCGCCGCCATCTTCGGCACGCTGTTCGCCGACCGGCTCACCGACGCCCTGCGCGAACGCATCCCCCCGCGCGCGGGTGCCGGTCTTCCCGACCCCGAGTCCATCACCCCGCAGCTCGTCCACACACTGCCCCCGGCGCTGCGCGACGGCTACATCCAGGCGTACGCCGACGCCATGCCGCGGATCTTCCTCTACCTGGTGCCGGTGCTCGCCCTCGGCCTGCTCATCGCCTTCTTCCTCAAGGAGAAACCACTGGTGTCCCACAACGCCCCCGCCGAGACGCCCGAGGCCGCGCCCTTCAACTCCCCGATCCCGCAGGCGCGTTCGCCGTACGCCGCCGGAATTCCCGTCTGCGGCACGGTGCAGCACCCCGACGGCACCGTCGTGCCCCGGGCCGCGCTCACCCTCATCGACGTCTCCGGACAGCAGATCGGGCGCGGCGCCAGCGGCGCGGACGGGCGGTACGCGCTGTCGACGCCCGGTTCCGGGTCGTACGTCCTGATCGCGGCGGCCGGCGGGCACCAGCCGCAGGCGGTGTCCGTGACCGTCGGCGAGCGGCCCGTCGAACTCGACGTCGTCCTCGGCGGCGCCGGACGCCTCGCCGGGAGTGTGCTGACCGCGGACGGCACCCCGGTGCGGGACGCCGCCGTGACGCTCACCAACGTGCACGGCGAGGTGGTGGCCAGCACCCGCAGCGGGCGCGAAGGCGGCTATGTCATCAGCGAGTTGGTGGCCGGCGAGTACACCCTCGCCGCCAGCGCGCCCGCGTTCCGCCCGGCCGCGCTGCCCGTCAGCGTCCAGGCGTCCCGCGAGACCCGCCAGGACGTCGAACTCGCCGGCGGCGCCGTGCTGCGCGGCACCGTCAGGGCGAGCGGCGGGCGGCCCGTCGAGGACGCGCGCGTGACGCTCCTCGACGCGGCGGGCAACGTCGTGGACACCCTCACCACCGGACCCGACGGAACGTTCCGGTTCGTCGACCTGTCCTCCGGCGAGTACACGGTGATCGCCGCCGGGTACCCGCCGGTGGCCACCGTGCTCCAAGTGGCGGGCGGGGGACGCACCGAGCGTGATCTCCAGCTCGGCCACGAGGACTGACTCCTGCCCCAGGGGAGCGCGGAGGCGCACGCCGGTGCGAGTGAGTGGAACCAATTCCAGGAATGCCACACATCGCCACCGGCCGCCCCCGTAGCGTGGTCGGTGGCGGCACAGATCTTGCGGAGCCGTGGGGAGAGAGGGCCTGGGCCATGGACCGTGGCACCGAGCGGGAACCGGCTCCCGGCCGCGGGGCCGGGGACGACATGGCGCCGGAACACACCGCGGTCGGCCGCATCCCCTTGGCCGTGATCCTGATCGACCGCGACGGCCTCGTCTCCCATTGGAGCCGCGGCGCCCGACGCCTGTTCGGCGCCACCAGGGAAGAGGCGATCGGCCAGACGGCGGTCGACCTGCTCCCCGTCTCCGGCGCCCTGCCCGACGACGAGGAGACCAGCCCCTACGGCGCGTTCGCCGCCTACGACGGCCTCGGCCCCGACCTGGAGTCCTCCCTCGACGGACGCCTGTCCTACCCGGCAGCGGGCCGCGCCCGCCTCACCGTGCCCGAGCTGGACCGCGTGGACGTCCTGTGGTGGGCGTACCCGCTGATCGGCCCCGGTCAGGAGCGGCTGCTCGTGCTCGCCGCCGACGCGGGCGGACTGCGCCAGGACCTCCCCGAGGGGGACGGCGCCTTCGAGCGCATCGCACCCGGCTTCGCGCATCACACCGACTTCCCCGGCGCCGACGAACTCGCCCGCAGGCTCCCCGAGATCCTGCCCAGCATGAGCGTCGACGAAAGCGCCCGCATCGTCGCGCAGGTCCTCGAACTGGGCTACCCCGTCCTGGAGTTCAGCCAGAACGAGCGGGTGCCGGTGACCCCCGACTGGGGCGTGGCCCGACGCTCCGAGCGCAAGGCGCGCCGCGAGCGGGCCGCCCTCGCGGTCGCCGAAGGCCTGCCCGTGCCCCAGGAGGCCGCGGACGAGGGCGAGGACCTCGAATACGTCGCCGTACGCGAGCGCCTGGAGTTCCTCAACGAGGTCAGCGGACGCATCGGCACCTCGCTCGACCTCGCCCAGACCATCGTCGAGGTGAGCAAGGCCGTCGTACCCAAGTTCACGGACGTCGCCGGCACCTATCTGCGTGAACAGGTCGTCGCCGGAGAGGGGTTCCCGGACGGCGTGCCCGACACCACCACCATGTGGCACCGGGTCGCCCTGGAGCACACCGACGAACCCGGCCGCTGGGACGACGTCGTACCGGTCGGCGAGGCCATGCCGTTCCCGGCGCACACCCCGTTCTTCCAGTGCATGACCACCGGCGAACCCGTCCTCGTGCCGCGCATCAGCGAACAGATGGGGCACATGATCGCCTCGCAGTTCGAGAAGCGCGACATCCGGCCGCTGATCACGGGCCGCTCCATGCTCGTCGTCCCGCTCAAGGCCCGCAACGTCGTCCTCGGCTTCATGATCCTGCTGCGCCACCCGGAGCGCGTCGAGTTCAACGACATGGACCGCGTCACCGGCGCCGAACTCGCCGCCCGCGCGGGCCTCGTGCTCGACAACGCGCGCATGTACACCTACCAGGAGTCCGTCGCCGAGACCCTCCAGGACAGCATGCTGCCGCACATCCCGCCGCGCATGGCGGGCTGCGACATCGCCACCCGCTATCTCCCGGGCACGCTGCTCGGACGGGTCGGCGGCGACTGGTTCGACGCGGTGAAACTGCCCGGCGCCCGCACCGCGCTCGTCGTCGGCGACGTCATGGGCCACGGCCTCAACTCGGCCGCCATGATGGGCCAGTTGCGCACCGCCGTGCAGACCATGGCCGCCATGGACCTCCCGCCCGCCCAACTCCTGCGCAACCTCGACGACTTGGCCCAACGGCTCGGCGACTCGTATCTCGCGACCTGCCTGTACGTGGTCTACGACCCGATCGCGAGCGAACTCCACATAGCCAACGCGGGCCACATCCCGCCGGTGATCGTGCGCGCCGTGGACGGCCGCAGCGAACTGCTCGACCTGCCCACGGGCGCGCCCATCGGCGTCGGCGGAGTGCCCTTCGAAGCGGTACGCGTGCGCGTGCACCCCGGCGACCGGCTCGTGATGTGCACCGACGGGCTCGTCGAGGTGCGCGGCGAGGACATCGGCGTAGGACTCGCGACCCTGAGCGAGTCGGCCGCGCATCCGGCCGCGTCCATGGACGACGCCTGCGACACGATCATCCGTACCCTCAACACGCGCGGCGGCCGCAAGGACGACGTCGCCCTGCTGATGGCCCGCCTCAACGGCATCGAGCCTGACGACGTCGCCGAATGGCGGCTCGCCCTCGACCCGGTCGAGGCCCGTCGGGCCCGCGCGGTGGTCCGCGAACAGCTCCACGAGTGGGGCCTCGCCAAACTCGCCGACAACGCCGCCCTGTTGGCCGGCGAACTGGTCACCAACGCCGTACGGCACTCCCACGGCCGCCGGGCCGAACTGCGCCTGGTGCGCGGCGACACACTGCTGTGCGAGGTGGACGACGACGATCCCACGCTGCCGTCCCTGCTCAGTGTGGGCCCCGACGACGAGTTCGGGCGCGGACTGCACCTGGTCGGCGTCCTCGCCCGCGAATGGGGCGCCAGCCGTACGACCACGGGCAAGACCGTCTGGTTCGAACTCACCTTGCCCCGCCGCTGAAGCAGGCGCGACGGAGGGGGTGCAAGGGGCGCACAACGGCGTACACCGGTCGAATGAGCGGTGAAGGAATGCGCCGTGTGCTTGTGAGCAGGACCGGGGCGCGATAGACCGTACTGGCCCGTCACTTATGGCGGAACGGCCTCGCATCCTGGGGAGTTGGGCATGAGCGTGACCAGTCGGTACCGGGAGGCCTGGGAAGGTTTCTGGCGCGAGGCGCCCGACGGACAAGGAGCCGTGTTCTGGGACGCGGCGGCGGCGCAGACGGTGGGACTCCATCTCGCCCTGTTCGAGCCCAAGTTGCGCGACCCCGGCCTCCAGATGGTGGACCTCGGCTGCGGCAACGGCACCCAGACCCGCTTCCTCGCCGACCGGTTCACCCATGTCGTCGGCGCCGACCTGTCCGCCGCGGCCCTCGACCACGCCCGGCACACCGACCCGGCGGGGCAGGCGGCCTACCGGCTGCTGGACGCCGCCGACAAGACCGAGGTCGAGAGCCTGCACGCCGAACTCGGCGACGCCAACGTCTACATGAGGGGCGTACTGCACCAGGTAGAGCCCGACGACCGGCAGCAGCTGGTCGACGGGATCGCCACGCTGATCGGGGAGCGCGGCCACGCCTTCCTCGTCGAACTCTCCGAGGCCGCCCGCCCGATCCTGGGCGAGCTGGCCCAGGACCCGGCAGGCCCGCCGCCGAAACTCGCCCCGATTCTCCGCCACGGGATCGCCCCCGGCGACGTGGCCGACGACGAGGTACCGGAACTCCTGCGCGCGGCCGGTCTCACCGTCCTCGCGAGCGGCGAACTGCCGCTGATCACCACCGAGTTCACCCCGGACGGCGCGCGCATCGAGCTGCCGTCGAAGTGGGTGATCGCGAGCCGCGCCGTCTGAGGGCGGTGCGTCTCCTGGAGCTCGTCCCCTTGCGCGGTGCCGGTGCCGGTGTGGTGCGATGCCCTGGGCGTGCCACGATCCGGCGCCCGTGCGGGCCCGGGACGGCCCGCACGTCGCCACAGCCAGGGGGAGCAGACATGCCACGACAGCCGGGTCATGGGCCGGGCTTCGAGATCAGACGCCAGAAGATCATCGACACCGCGGCGTCCCTGTTCGCGCAACAGGGCTACGCCGCGACCTCCATCAACGACCTGGGCCGCGCGGTCGGACTCGCCAAAGGCGCCCTGTACTACTACATCGGCTCCAAGGAGAACCTGCTCATCGAGATCCAGTCGCGGGTGCTCGGACCGCTGCTGGCCCGCGCCCAGGAGATCGCCGTCCTCGACGAGGCCCCCCTGCTGCGCCTGCGGCTGCTGTCCGAGTCGCTGCTGACGATCATCTTCCGCAGACTCGACCACATCTGGGTCTACGAGCACGACTACCGCAGCCTCGGCGGCGCGGAGCTGGAGACGGTGCTGCGGCAACGCGCCGACTTCGAGCTGCTGATCACCGGCCTGCTCACGGAGGCCGTCGAGGAGGGGACCTTCCGCGCGGTCGAACTCGACCTGGCCACCCTGCAGTTCGTCAACCTGCACAACCACACCTACCAGTGGGTGCGGCCGGAGGGGCGGTGGGACGCCGCGTTCTTGTCCGGCGAGTACTGCTCGACCCTGTTCCGCGGTTTCGCCGCGTCCGTCGCCGAACTCCCCGACGTCGAGGCGCTGGCCGCCGAGTTCAAGCGCGCCCGGCCCGCACTGCACCTCGACCCCGAGGCGACGTGGGAAGCGGTCTCCGCGGCGAGTTGAGACGCCTCCCACTTCACCCTTGTCGCTCCGGCACGGGCCGCACGGTGAGCATCTGCTGCGCGTGTCCCACCGGGCCGTTGACGTCGTGCAGGACGGTGCTGGTGAGGCCCTGCCCGGTGGGTCCGAAGGTGACCGTCGTGTCCAACCCGGTCCAGTCGCCCTCGGGTTGGCGGTGCAGGTGGACGGTCAGGTCGACGTTCGGATAGATCCAGGCGGTCGGCGGCTGCCGTACGGCGATGCCGTTCGCGGTGTCGACGAGCGCGAGATAGGACGCGAGCGGGCTGCTGGGCTCACCGGCGACGAGGGCGTGCCGGGTGGAGACCCAGGCGGTCGTACGGCCCGGCCGGGGTGGCGCGAGCGGCCGTACGTCCAGGGAGGCGATGTATCCGCCGGGCCACAGCGCGCCCATCTCCCAGGGGGCCAACTGCTCGGGAGGGGTGAGCCGTTCGTCCGCGCCGCCCGCCACGGCGGCGGTGTCGACCGTGGCGAGGAGCCACGCCCGGGCCCGCACCACCGGCCGGTCGGCGACCAGCACCACGGCCTCGACCAGCTCGATCGTGCGGCCGGGGCGGACGACCTCCACCCGGATCTCGCACTCGTCGAGGGCGAGCCGGCCCAGGATGTCGTAACTGATCCGCGCCATCACCAGCCCGTTGTCCGGCCGCGCCGCCAACTGACGCTCGATGGCGTGGACGACGAGCCCGCCGAGCGGGCTGAAGTGCAGCTCGTCCGGGTCCCAGGCGCCGCCCGCGTGAGCGGTGGGCTTGTAGCGGTGCTCGTCGATGCGCTCGTAGTAGCTGTCAGGGGCCGGGGTTCCGGAGTTCAACGGACTTCTCTCCCAAGGCTGTTCTCGCCGTGCGTGCGATGTTCCGGTGACCACTCTGCCATCGTGCGGAAAGGTCCATACCGGACGCGTCAAGTGGTGGAGGAACAGGGACGGTCGGAGCGAGACCTGCGGTCGGATCCTGAACGGATGCTTCGCCATGAGCGCCCGCATCGACGAACGGCTGTGGATTCGGCTTCAGTTGTTGACGGCGGGCAAGGGCGGGACTACAACCCGGGGAGAGCGCTCCCAACCCCGCTGAGGAGACCCCCCATGCAGACGCCCGCCGGCACATCCGTCAGACCTCCGACCGGAGCCCTGCGCTCCCGTACGGCTCTCGGTCTGGTCGTCGTCCTGATCGTCGCCTTCTTCGCCGCCCTGAGCCCCTCACCCGCCCGCGCCGCCGACCAGTTGCTGTCCCAAGGACGGCCCGCCACCGCGTCCTCGACCGAGAACGGGTCCTTCCCCGCGAGCGCGGCCGTCGACGGGAACACCGGCACCCGCTGGTCCTCCGCCTTCGCCGATCCGCAGTGGCTGTCGGTGGACCTCGGCTCCGTCCAGCAGCTCACCCGCGTCTCGCTGAACTGGGAGGCCGCCTACGCCACCGGCTACCAGATCCAGACCTCGACCGACGCGACCACCTGGACCACCGTCTACTCCACCACGACCGCCACCGGCGGCACCCAGAACCTCACCGTCACCGGCAGCGGACGGTACGTCCGGCTCTACGGCACCGCCCGCGCCACCCCATACGGCTACTCCCTCTGGGAGTTCCAGGTCTACGGCCCCGGCAGCACCACCCCGCCCGACGACTTCTGGGGCAGCACCACTGACATCCCCGCGGCGAACAACGCCGTAGAGGTGAAGATCCTCAACCGCACCAACGGCAAGTACCCCGACAGCCAGGTGTATTGGAGCTTCAACGGGCAGACGCACTCCATCGCCGAGCAGCCCTATCTGGACATGCCGGCCAACTCCGCGGGCCGTATGTACTTCTACCTGGGCTCGCCCACCAGCGCCTACTACGACTTCATCGAGTTCACGGTCGGCGCCAACGTCTTCAACGGCAACACCACCCGCGTCGACGCCTTCGGCCTCAAGCTCGCCATGCGCCTGCACAGCAAGGACGGTTACGACACCGAGGTCGGCGAGAACCGGGCGACCTTCGCCGAGGACCGCGCGACCACCTTCCAGCGCTTCACCGACGCGGTGCCGTCCCAGTTCAAGGTGCTGGCCCAGACCCAGGCGCCGTACCGCATCATCGCGCCCGGCAGCGACCCGAGCTTCCGCGCGGGTGGCGCCAACGCCGGCTACTTCACGTCGTACGCCCAGTCGGTGGGCGTGAACGCGGCCACCTCCGACATCTTCGGCTGCGCCGGCTCGCTGGCCGCCGACCCCAACATGTGCGCCGCTCTCAACCGCCATGTGGCGACCCTGCCGGCGTCGCAGCAGTCCGACCCGGCGCAGTTCTACAAGGCGGCGCCCGCCAACTACTACGCCAAGTTCTGGCACGACAACGCCATCAACCAGCTTGCCTACGGCTTCCCCTACGACGATGTCGCGGGCCAGTCCTCCTTCATCTCCCACGCCAGTCCGCAGTGGCTCCTGGTCGCCGTCGGCTGGTAGCACACGCCGAAGCGGGGCCGCCCTTTTCGCAAGGGCGGCCCCGCTCCATGTGGCGCTGTGCCGACGGGAGTTACTGGACGTTGATGGTGAAGGTGCTGGTGGTGTTGCGGATGTCCTGGGCGTTGCCGCTCATCCGCAGGTTGACGAAGGTGGCCGAACCCACGGCGGGTCCCTGACCGGGTTCGGGCAACTCGTTGGCCCAGATGCCCCACCCGGACTTGGCGTCGAACGCGTCTCCGCTCTTCTTGGAGTTGGTGATGGAGATGTCGGTGAAGATGGTGTCCTTCACCGGGAACTGCGCCTGGCCGCCTACGTAGTTGGTCTGGAACATCACGCCTCCGTAGGTGGAGTCGTCGATGTCCACGTCGTTGACCCGGATGCCCTGGAAGACCTTGGAGGCCGAGAACGCCCAGATGGCGGGGAAGACCTGGGAGCCCCAGAAGTGGCCGCCCGTTCTGTCCAGGGAGACGTTCTCGATCGTCGTCGGATCGGTCCCGAAGCCGTTCATCGGGTAGCCGAAGTCCAGGGAGGAGATCGTGATGCCGGAGTAGACCAGGGTGTCGGCGACCCTGATGTTGCGGAAGGTGTTGTTGAAGCCGCCGTAGACCGCGATACCGGCCGCACGCCAGGTGAGCGTCGACGTCAGGTTCTCGTAGAGGTTGTTCTTCTCGTCGGACCCGCCCGCGTCGATCGCCGAGAAGAGCGCGAAGCTGTCGTCGCCAGTGGCCCGGGCGTCGTTGTTGACCACGTGGTTGTCCGTGGAGCCGTTCGTCATGTTGATGCCGTCGGCGAACGTGTCACGGATGCGCGAGTTCTTGATGGTCATGCTGTCGGTGTTGGCGCCCCAGTACATGCACACCATGTGCTCGACCCAGATGTCGTCGATGGTGATGTTGGAGACGTTGGAGAAGTCGAATACCTTGCCCGGTCCGTCGATTCGGGACGTGTAGTTCCCGAAGTAGGCGAAGCCGGTGAACGACGAACCGTTCGCGGTGGCCTCGGCCCGGATGCCGATGTCGGTGTTCTCCTGCGAGGCGGGGGCGTGGAAGCGGGTGAACCACGACCCGGCTCCCACGACCTTGACCGCCTTGCCGTAGACCTGCAGCTTGCTGGAGGTCTCGTAGTCACCGGCGGGCAGATAGACACCGACGAGCTTGCCCGTGGTGTCCATGCGGACCGTGTCGAGCGCGTTCTGCACGTCCTGCTGGGAGAAGCCGGCCGGGACCGCGTAGGAGGCCGGGTCCGGGTTCGGAGTCGCCGTCGCCTGCTCGGTGTTGATGAAGTCGATCGCGTAGGTCGAGGTGTTGGCCGCGTCCTTCTGCAGGCGGATCTTGGCGCCGGCCGGGACGGTCTTGCCGAGCAGCAGGTTCGCCTCGTCGTAGATGTGGCGCTGGGTACCGGAGCTCGGCGAGTTGCCGGGCGCGGTCTCGCTGCCGTACAGCCAGGCGTACTTCGAGGTGAGGTCGATGGCCTTGAGGAACTGGCCGTCGACGTAGACGTCGAGCGTGGTGGTGGTGCCGTCGGGGATGGAGAAGCGGGTGACGAGGGTGTTGGTCGCCGCGCGGGTGGTCCATTCGACGTACTGGCCGGTCGAGTTGAGGGTCACCGCCTTGCGGCCGCTCGCCTCCCCGGCGATGTCGCCGATGGTGCGGTTCGGACCGACGACCTTGGCGCCACCGCCGACCGTGCCGTCCTCGGCTTCGTACATGTCGTACGGCATGTCGGCGCCGCGGCCGACGAACAGGGGTTGTGTGGTGGTGTTGTTGGTCCGCTTGACCGGCAGTTCGTTGGCGTCGTCGGCGATGACCGTCTTGACGGTGAACTTGCCGTTGACGGCCGTCCATGAGCCGAGGCTGACGGGTGCGGTCGTCTGGCCGGCGGCGATGGTGCCGCTGTAGGAGCCGGTGAGAGTCTTGACGGTGGCGCCGCCCGCGTCCAGGACCGTCAGCGTGACGCCGTGGGCGCCGGAGGCCGAGCCGACCGTCCCCTGGTTCTTGATCGCCACGGTGAACGTGACGTTGTCGCCCGCCGAGGCGCTGGACGGGGTCCAGGCGACCGGTGCGGCGACCAGGTCGGAGCTGGAGACCGGCTTGACGACGAGGGCGTCGGAGGCGGTGAAGACGTTGTTCGCCTCGTTCTGCTCGATGACCTTGTTCGACGGGTCCACCTCGGCGCCGAGCGGGTAACTGCCCGCGTCCCGGGTGCCGATGCTCGCGGTGACCGTCGTCGACGCGCCGACCGCGAGGGCCGGGACGTCCGCCGTGGCTGCCTTCGTGCCGCCGAGCGTGAAGTTCAGGTCGGTGGCCTTGGACGCCTTGCTGCCGCTGTTCGTGACGGTCGCCGTCAGGCTGATGGCGTCCGACTCGACCGGGGCCGCGGGCGTGTGGGTGATGCCGGTGACCTTGAGGTCCGGATTGGCGGCCGGGGTGCCGATCACCTGGAACTCGGCGACCTGAGCGCCGGGAGCACCGGTGTTGGAGGCGAACTTGAGCTGGATGTCGGCCGCGGCGCCGGAGACCGGAATGGTCACCGTGTTGCCGCTCGACGGGTTGAACGTGTAGTCCTTCGCGGCCACGAGACTCGCGAACGCGGTCGCGTCCTGGTCGCGTCCGAGCACCTGGATGTTCTGCGTGCGCGTCGACCACGCGGCATCCGGGTTGAGCTTGACGACGACCTGACTGAGGTCGGCGTTGGCGCCCAGCTTGGTGGTGAGGGTGGCCGGGTAGGCACCGCCCCCGCTCTCCCAATAGGTGCTGACCTGACCGTCGTTGGCGTTCGCGGCGACATAGGTGAAGGTGTACGACGAGGCCTCGATGGGCTTGCCCTGGGCGAGGTCGGAGCCGGCACCGTTACCGGCCCGCGTGACGCTGTTGCTCGCCACCGACACGTTCCCGGCGGCGTCCTTGGCCTTCACGTAGTAGGTGACCGTGGCCGTCGCCGACGGGGTGTCGGTGTACGAAGTCACGTCACCCGCGACGGACTTCACGACCTGGTCGTTGGCGTAGATGTCGTAGCCGGTGACCTGGACGTTGTCGTTCGACGCCTGCCAGGTGAGCTTCACGTCGCTGCCCGACTGCGTGTAGGCGAGGTTGCCCGGCGCGGCGGGCGCCTGGGTGTCGCCGGTCGATCCCTTGCGGGTGACGCTGTTGCTGTTGGCGGACACGTTGCCCGCCGCGTCCTTGGCCCGCACGAAGTACGTGATGTCACTGCCGGCCGGCTGCGTGTCGGTGTACGTCAGGACGTTCCCGTCGACGCTCGACCTCAACTGCCCATTGGCGTATACGTCGTAGCCGGTCACGGCCGTGTCGTCGGTGGCCGCGCTCCAGTTCAGCTTGATCTGCCCGGTGGCCGGTTCGGTGTAGCTCAGGTTGGTCGGCGCGGTGGGCGCCTGCGTGTCACCGGTGACCGGTCCGTAGACCTCCAGCTCGGACACCTGCCCGGCGGGCCAGCCGGTGTTCGCCGTGATCAGCACGCGCACGTACCGCGTGGTGACCGTGTCGAGGGCGATGGTCGTCGAACGGTCGGTGGAACTGTCGAAGGCGTACGCCTTCGATGCCGTCAGGTCGGTGAAGTTCTGGTTGTCCGTCGAGCCCTGGATCTTGAGCGTCTGGCTACGGCTCGGCCAGCTGCTCGGCAGCCGCAACGTCACCTGGTTGATCTTGACCGACGCGCCGAGGTCGACCTGGAGCCACTGCGGGAAGGCGTTGTTCGTGCTCTCCCAGTAGGTGTCGCGGTTGCCGTCACCGGCGTTGGCCGCGCCGTACACATCGGCGTGCCCGCTCTCACTGAAGGGCTTGCCCTGGGCGAGGTTGGGGGTCGACGCGGTGGTCGTGAGGACCTGCATCTCGGCCAACTGGCCGGTGCCGGTGACCGAGTTGGCGCTGAAGTCGGCCCGTACGTACCGGGCGAGGGTCGCGGGCAGCGAGATCTTCACGGTGTTGTCGTCGCCGGGGCTGAAGACGTACTGCGCCGAGGACTTGAGCGTCGCGAAGCTCTTGCCGTCGGCGCTGCCCTGAAGCGCCAGCGTCTGCTTGCGGGTCTGCCAGCCCTCGGGCAGCCGCAGCACGACCTGCCGGACGCGCTTGCTCTTTCCGAGGTCGGTCTGCACCCACTGGGCCGACTTCTTCCCGGCCTGCCAGTAGGTGTCGGTGTCGCCGTCGGTGATGTTGGTCGCCTTGTGCGCGCCGCGGGTGCTGCCCGCGGTGGTCCTGGCATCCGCGGCGACGTTGGGACCGCCGGCCGCGTGCGCGCCGACGGCGGGCAGGCCCAGCACCATGACGGCGGAGGCGAGCGCGGCGATCGCCGCGCGCCGCCTGGGAGATCTCTGCTTGTGTCGCGTCAGTCGAGTCATACGGGGTCACTTCCTGCGGAGGCTCGCGCGCCGGTGGGGCGGCGAGGGCGGCTCGTTCCTGGCGGAGGGAGTGGTGCAGGAGCAGAAAGGTGCGAGGTGACGAGGTGCATGCTGCCCCTGAGAGGCAGCTTTTTGCGTTGTTTCATCGAAATATTGCAGAGCGACGTGAGCGGGTCTACAGCTGGAACAGCGCAATATTCACCAGAAGCGCTCATCGTCCTGGAGTTACACGGGAGTTGGCTTGCGTGCGCTTGCGTCTACTGAACGAAAGTGAACGCAAGTCACGCAAGTTCTTGCGCGATCCAACGTCGTTCAATTCCGCACCGCTTCTTCCTGGCGGATTCCCCGTCGGCGCGTAACGTGATGCCCCATGAAGATCCTCATCAGCGCCGACATGGAGGGTGCCACCGGCGTCACCTGGCCGGCCGACGTGTTGCCGGGGACGCCCCAGTGGGAGCGGTGCCGTTCGATGTTCACCTCGGACGTGAACGCGGCCGTCCTCGGCTTCTACGACGGCGGCGCCGACGAGGTGCTCGTCAACGAGGCGCACTGGACGATGCGCAACCTGCTGCTCGAACAGCTCGACGAGCGCACGCAGATGCTCACCGGACGCCACAAGTCCCTCTCCATGGTGGAGGGCGTGCAGCACGGCGACGTCGACGGCATCGCGTTCGTCGGTTATCACGCGGGCGCCGGCATGGAGGGCGTCCTCGCGCACACCTACCTCGCGAACTCGATCACCGGCGTGTGGCTGAACGACGTGCGCGCGAGCGAGGGACTGCTCAACGCGCATGTCGTCGCCGAGTACGGGGTACCGGTCGTCCTGGTCACCGGTGACGACGTGGCCTGCGAGGACGCCCTGGGGTACGCGCCCGAGGCGTTGAAGGTGGCCGTCAAGGACCACGTGTCGCGGTACGCGGCCGTGTGCCGTACGCCGGCGAGGACCGCCGCCGACATCCGCGCGGCGGCGAAGGAGGCGGCACAACTGGCGGTCCGTCAGGAACCGGTAGTGGGCGGCCCGTTCACCGTCGCCCTCGAATTCGACGCCGAGCACCTCGCGATGGCCGCCACCGTGGTGCCCGGTGTCGGTCGGGTCGGGGAGCGGAAGGTGGCGTACACCAGCGACACCATGTACGAGGGGATTCGTACCTTCAAGGCGGTCACCACGATCGTCTCGGCCGCGGTGGAGGAGCAGTATGGCTGACATCGACGAGCGGGCCCTGGACGAGGTCGTGACGTTCACCTCGGACCTCATCCGCATCGACACCACCAACCGGGGCGGCGGCGACTGCCAGGAGAGACCCGCCGCCGAGTACGCCGCCGAGCGACTGGCCGACGCGGGCCTCGAACCCGTCCTCCTCGAACGAACCAAGGGCCGAACCAACGTCGTCGCCCGCATCGAGGGCACCGACCCCTCCGCGGACGCGCTGCTCGTGCACGGTCACCTGGACGTGGTGCCCGCGCAGGCCGAGGAGTGGAGCGTGCACCCGTTCTCCGGCGAGATCCGCGACGGGGTCGTCTGGGGGCGCGGCGCGGTCGACATGAAGAACATGGACGCGATGATCCTCGCCGTCGTGCGCGCCTGGGCGAGGCAGGGCGTACGGCCCCGGCGCGACCTCGTGATCGCGTTCACCGCCGACGAGGAGGCGAGCGCCGAGGACGGCTCGGGATTCCTCGCCGACCAGCACGCCGTGTTCTTCGAGGGCTGCACCGAAGGCATCAGCGAATCGGGGGCGTTCACCTTCCACGACGGCGGCGGCCGGGAGATCTACCCCATCGCGGCCGGCGAACGCGGCACCGGCTGGCTGAAGTTGACCGCGCACGGCCGGGCGGGCCACGGCTCCAAGGTCAACCACGAGAACGCCGTCACGCGTCTCGCCGCCGCGATCACCCGCATCGGCGAGCACGAATGGCCGCTACGGCTCACCCCGACCGTCCGCGCGGCGCTCACCGAACTCGCCGCCCTGTACGGCATCGCCCCTGAACTCGACGCCCCCGACGGCATCGACGGACTCCTCACCAAGCTCGGCCCGGCGGCGAAACTCGTCGAGCCCACCGTCCGCAACAGCGCCAACCCGACCATGCTGAACGCCGGTTACAAGGTCAACGTGATCCCGGGCGAGGCCGTGGCCTACGTCGACGGACGTTATCTGCCGGGCGGCGAGGACGAGTTCCGCACCACCCTGGACCGGCTCACCGGACCGGAAGTCGACTGGGAGTTCCACCACCGCGAGGTGGCCCTCCAGGCACCGGTCGATTCGCTGACCTACGCTCGGATGCGGGCCGCCGTCGAGGAGTTCGCGCCCGAGGGACATGTGGTGCCGTACTGCATGTCCGGCGGTACGGACGCCAAACAGTTCTCGCGCCTCGGCATCACCGGCTACGGCTTCGCGCCGCTGAAGCTCCCCGAGGGCTTCGACTACCAGGCGCTGTTCCACGGAGTCGACGAGCGCGTCCCGGTCGAGGCACTGCACTTCGGCGTCCGCGTCCTGGACCGCTTCCTGAGGACGGCCTAGCAAGTGGGGGAGAACATGCGGACTCTGGCGTACGGCTCGTGGCCCTCGCCCATCGACGCGGCGCTCGCCGCCGCGCACGACGGACACCCCGAGTACGTCGGTTTCGTCGGCGACGAGGCCTGGTGGACCGAACCACGGCCCACCGAGGGCGGCCGCCGCACCCTGGTCCGCCGCCGCGCGGACGGCTCCGAGGAGTCCGTGCTGCCCGCCCCGTGGAACGTCCGCAGCAGGGTCATCGAGTACGGCGGCCTGCCCTGGGCCGGAGCCGTCCAGGACGAGCGACCGCTCGTGGTGTTCGCGAACTTCACCGACCAGCGCCTCTACCGCTACGACCCCGGAAGCGAGCCGCGCCCGCTCACCCCCCTGTCACCGGTGGGCGACGGACTCCGCTGGGCCGAACCACAGTTGCGCCTGGACCTGGGTGAAGTGTGGTGCGTGCTGGAGGAGTTCACCGGCGAGGAACCCGGTGACGTACGGCGCGTGCCGGCCGCCGTACCGCTGGACGGATCCGCCGCCGAGGACCGGCACGCCGTACGCGAACTCACCGACGACCGGCACCGGTTCGTGTCCGGGCCGCGGGTCTCGCCCGACGGGCGGCAGGCGGCCTGGCTCGCCTGGGATCATCCGCGGATGCCGTGGGACGGCACGGAGTTGCTGCTCGCCGAGGTGGCGGACGACGGCACGTTCGGGGAGCCGCGGATCGTCGCCGGCGGGCCCGATGAGTCGATCGCGCAGGTCGACTGGGCCTTCGACGGCTCGCTGCTGTACGCCAGCGACCGGACCGGCTGGTGGAACCTCTACCGCGACCACCAGCCGCTGTGCACACGCGAGGAGGAGTTCGGCGGGCCGCTGTGGAAGCTGGGCCAGCGCTGGTTCGCGCCCCTGGAGAGCGGTCCGATCGCCGTCGTGCACGGCCGGGGCGCCACCGCGCTCGGGATTCTGGACCCGGAGACCGGCGAGGTCGTCGACGCGGCCGGACCCTGGACCGAGTTCGCGTCCACGCTCGCGGTGAACGGCGAGCGGATCGTCGGCGTCGGGGCCAGCCCGCGCAGCGCCTACGAGGTCGTCGAACTCGACACCCGCACCGGCAGGGCCCGGGTGATCGGCGCCGCCCACGACGACCCCGTGGACCCCGCCCACTACCCCGAACCGCAGATCCGGACCTTCACCGGCCCCGCCGGACGCGAGATCCACGCCCACATCTACCCACCGCACAACCCGAGTTGGGCCGCGCCGGGAGACGAACTGCCGCCGTACGTCATCTGGGCGCACGGCGGACCCACCAGCCGGGCGCCGCTCGTCCTCGACCTGGAGATCGCCTACTTCACCTCTCGGGGCATCGGTGTCGCCGAGGTCAACTACGGCGGCTCGACCGGGCACGGCCGGGAGTACCGCAACCGGCTGCGCGAACAGTGGGGCGTCGTCGACGTCGAGGACTGCGCCGCCGTCGCGCTCGCCCTCGCCGACGAGGGCACCGCCGACCGCGCCCGGCTCGCCGTCCGGGGCGGCAGCGCGGGCGGCTGGACAAGCGCCGCGTCCCTCGTGACGACCGACGTCTACGCCTGCGGCACCATCATCTATCCCGTCCTCGACCTGGCCAACTGGGCCTCGGGGGAGACCCACGACTTCGAGTCCCGGTACCTGGAGACCCTCGTCGGACCCCTCGCCGAGATGCCCGCCCGCTACGCCGAACGCTCACCCGTCGAGCACGCCGACCGCGTCACCGCGCCCTTCCTGCTGATGCAGGGCCTGGCCGACGTGATCTGCCCGCCCGTCCAGTGCGAACGTTTCCTGGAGCGGATGCGGGGACGCCAAGTGCCGCACGCGTACCTCGCGTTCGAGGGCGAGGGCCACGGATTCCGCCGCGCCGACACCATGATCCGCGCCCTGGAGGCCGAACTCTCCCTGTACGCCCAGGTCTTCGGCATCGACCCGCCCGGCGTCCCGACCCTGGAGCTCACCAAGTGACCCCGCTCGTACGGCCGTACCGACTCGCCCCCGGCGCCCGCGTGGCGGTCGTCGCGCCCAGCGGGCCGGTGCCCGAGGAACGGCTGGAGGCGGGCCTCGACATCCTGCGCGGCTGGGACCTCGATCCGGTCGTGACACCCCATGTCCGGGACCGGCACGCCGAGTTGGGCTACCTGGCAGGCACGGACGCCGACCGCGCGGCCGATCTGCGGAACGCCTGGTGCGACCCGTCCGTGGCCGCTGTCCTGTGCGCCCGCGGCGGCTACGGCGTGCAGCGCATCGTCGACCTGCTCGACTGGGAGGCGATGCGGGCCGCCGGGCCGAAGGTGTTCGTCGGCTTCAGCGACCCCACCGTGCTGCACCAGGCGTTCGCCGCACGGCTGGGCCTGGTCACCCTGTACGGACCCGCCGCGGCCGGCGCCGACTTCATCAAGAACGCCCGCGCGCAGGAGCACTTGAGGGCGACCCTCTTCGACCCGGAGTCCGTACGCGCCATCCACGCCGTCCCGAACGGCGGCGGCGCGCTGGTGCCGGGACGGGCCCGGGGCGTCACCCTCGGCGGCTGTCTGAGCCTGCTCACCTCCGACCTCGGCACCCCGCACGCGCCGGCCGGTGCGCGCGGCGGGCTGCTGCTGATCGAGGACGTCGGCGAACTGGCGTACCGCATCGACCGGATGCTGACCCAACTCCTGCGCAGCGGCTGGCTGGACGGCGTGGCCGGGATCGTGCTCGGCTCGTGGGCCGGCTGCGGCCCGTACGAGAAACTGCGCCCGGTGCTCGTCGACCGGCTCGGCGGACTCGGTGTGCCCGTGGTGGAGGAGTTCGGCTTCGGGCACGGCGACGGGGCGCTGACGATACCGCTCGGCGTGATGGCCGAACTGGACGCGGACGCGGGCACGTTGATGCTGGACGAGCCCGCGCTGCGCTAGCCGCCCACTTGTTGAATTCCTGTCAAGAAACACCCCTCACGGTGATTGACCTGGCCTGACACGTGTCACACCATGGCATTCGACCGGTACTTACCAGTCGGTAAGTCGCTTTGTCCTCAGTCGGGTTGTCCTCAGTGTGGAGGTCCCTGTGTCCCGTCGTGCGCCTGGAATCCGCGCCGCGCTGGCTCTCACTCTCACCGCCCCGCTCACCCTCACCGCACCGCTCGTCCTGGGCCGCCCCGCCGCGGCCGCCGACCAATACACCGTCACCGCGCTGAAGTTCACCGTCCCCGCGGGTGGCCGCGACTGCACGGTCGACGCCGACCTGTACCGGCCCGCGGGCGTGGACCGCGCCCACCCGGCGCCCGCCGTACTGGCGACCAACGGCTTCGGCGGCAGCAAGTCGGACGGCTCGACGGACGCCATCGGCAAGGACTTCGCGCAGCGCGGCTATGTCGGGCTCGTCTACTCCGGGCTCGGCTTCGGCAGGTCGGGGTGTCTCGTCTCGCTCGACGACCCGGGCATCGACGGGAGGGCCGCGTCGGGGCTGATCGACTTCCTGGCGGGGACGCGGGCCGCCGACGACGGGACCAGGGCCGACTTCGTGACGCTGGACGCGAAGGGCGACCCGCGCGTCGGGATGATCGGCGGATCGTACGGGGGCGCGATCCAGTTGGCGACGGCGGCCGTGGACCACCGTGTCGACGCGCTCGTCCCCCTGATCACCTGGAACGACCTGGCGTACTCCCTCGACCCCAACAACGCGGTCGGCACAGGCGGTCGGACCGTGCCCGGCGCCTTCAAATGGCAGTGGACCAACGGCTTCTACCTCATCGGCGAGACCCAGCCCCTGACCGTGCCGAGCCTCGACCCGACCCGGATCAACTCCCTCACCTGCGTGCACTTCGTCACCCGGGCCTGCGCCATAATCCGCACGCTGAACTCCGGGAGCTATCCGGCCAAGGCGACGGCGGACCTGCTCGCGTACGCGCACGGCGTCTCGCCGGTGTCGTATCTGAACCAGGTGAAGGCACCGACGCTCCTCGTCCAGGGACAGGCCGACAGCCTGTTCAACCTCAACGAGGCGACGGCGACGTACAAGACGCTGAAGGCGCAGGGGACGACCGCCAAGATGATCTGGCAGTCGTGGGGGCACAGCGGGGGGACGACCGACCCCGCCTCCGGTGAACTCGACCTCGGCCAGGGCAACTTGGAGTCGAGTTACGTCGGGAAGCGGATTCTCGCCTGGTTCGACCGGTACCTGCTCCGGCGGAAGAACACGGACACGGGACCTGCCTTCGCCTACTACCGCGACTGGATCACGGACCCCGCCCACACCTACGCCACCACGAACCAACTCCCCGCCCTCGACGAGAAGTTCTACCTCTCCGGCGACGGCAAGCTGGTCGACAATCGCGCGAAGGTGGCGCGCGGCAGCCGTAACTACTCCAACTGGCTTGTCCCCACGAGCCATTCGGAGAGCTCGCTGAGCGGAACGATCGGCCTGCCGGACCCGGGACCGTACGACACGGCGGGCACCTACCTGGGCTGGACCAGTGAACCCCTCACGCGCACGACGGATGTCGTAGGCGCCCCGAAGGCGACGCTGAAGGCCGTCTCCCCGAAGGCGCAGCGCGTCCAGAACTCCGGCGACGCCGCCGACAACCTGGTCCTCTTCGCCAAGCTCTACGACGTTGCCCCCGACGGCACCAAGACGCTGGTCCACCGGTTGGTCGCCCCGGTCCGGGTACCGGACGTCACGAAGAGCTTCACGGTGACCCTGCCGGGGATCGTGCACCGGTACACGAAGGGGCACCGGCTGCGGTTCGTGATCGCGGCGAGCGACGACGCGTACACCGGGAACCGGGGGATCAAGCCGGTCACGGTGGTCAGCTCGCCGAACGACACCGGGGTGCTGGAGCTGCCCGTCGTCGGGCAGTGAGTCACCCGGGGGCACTCCCTCACCGTGCGTAATGGTGGATTCGGGCTCACCCTGGAGTCATGAGCCCGAAGACCACCGAGAGCGGCGGTAGGACCGGCCAGCGGGAACGTGTGCTGACGCCCGCCCGGATCACGGTTCTGCTGCTCGCCGTGCTGGCCCTGATCTTCATCTTCGAGAACACCCGTGCCACGAAGATCCGCCTGCTGATTCCCGAGGTCACCATGCCTCTGTGGATGGCGCTGCTGGGCACGGCGATCATCGGCGCCCTGTGCGGGTGGTATTTCATGCGACGGCGCCGCTAGCCCCGAACTAAGGTGACGGGATGCCGCACACCGCATCCCGTTATCTTGCCGAGGGCCCCCGAGTGGGCATACGTCACTTCACGTACGAGGACGGTGCCGAGTTCACCGCGCGTGCGCGGGAGAGCAAGGATCTGCACCAGCCGTGGCTGTTCCCGCCGGCGAGCGGGGACGCGTACACCGCCTACGCGGGGCGGCTGATCCAGGATCCGACCAAGGCCGGGTTCCTTGTGTGCGAGGTGGACGGCGGGGGCATCGCCGGGTTCATCAACATCAACAACATTGTCCAGGGCGGCTTCCAGTGCGGTGCGCTGGGATACGGCGCCTTCGCGCACGCGGCCGGGCGCGGGCTGATGCGCGAGGGGATGAACCTCGTGGTGGGGCACGCCTTCGGGCCGATGCGGCTGCACCGGCTGGAGATCAACGCGCAGCCCGGCAACGCCGGGTCGATCGGTCTCGCCCGCAGCTGTGGGTTCCGCCTCGAAGGCTTCTCGCCGAACATGATCTACATCGACGGCGCGTGGCGGGACCACGAGCGCTGGGCGATCACCGCCGAGATGCGGACTTCCGGTTGACCTTCATCGTGTCGAGGTCCGTGACCGTCGACTTCAGGTCACGGAAGCCTCCCCCACTGCCTTAAGGGCGTGGGAGGTGCCCCCATCCGAGGCCCTTCAGCGCGGTCTCGGCGCGGTCCTCCGCGAGCGCCGCCGCCATCTCCTCGCCGTCCGCCGCGTCCGACACCACCACATACCGCCACGAGAAGTGCTTGAGCGGCGACGGATCGTAACTGAGCGAGCCCTCCTCGGTGAACCGCATGCTCAGCATCCCGTGCTCCGCGGACTCGGCCAGCAGCCGCTCCCGCGCCTCGTCCGTCAGCGCGTCCCAGGTGCCCCGGACGATCACCCGGTACGTGTGCTGCTCGCCCATCAGCCGTTCCACTCCTCGGTCCATGTCGTCGAACGGCCCGACTGTACGTCGGTGGGCGGCGACCGCACGCGGATTTTTCCGCCCGCTTCCCGTGGGCCCCGTCTTTGCGGAATCCTGACTGGCAATGCCCCTGGCCACCGCACCCGTTGCCGGGTTCCATGGTGATCGTGACGACGATCCGACGTGAGGTACTGACGCTGCCCGCCGCGGAGTTGGGTCCCGACAACCCGCTGCCCCCACTGCGTCCGCTCGACGAGGCACACCGCATAGACGACCGCGACCGCGAGGACCTGCCGCGCGACATGTTCCGCCAGGTCGGCTACGAACCCCTGCGCAGCCTGCTGCCGACCCGCGTCCGGGACGGCTACGACAGAGACCGCACACCCCGCGAGATCGACGCCCTCGTGATCGAGAACGACCGGCTGTGCGCCACCGTGCTTCCCGCCCTCGGCGGCCGCATCGCCTCCCTCGTCCACAAGCCCACCGACCGTGAACTCCTGTACCGCAACCCGGTGTTGCAGCCTGCCAACTTCGCCCTCAACGGCGCCTGGTTCTCCGGCGGCATCGAGTGGAACATCGGCGCGACCGGCCACACCACCCTGTCCTGCGCACCCCTGCACGCCGCCCGCGTCCCCGCCCCCGACGGCGGCGAGATGCTCCGCCTGTGGGAGTGGGAACGCCTCCGCGACCTCCCCTTCCAGGTCGACCTCTGGCTCCCGGACGGCTCCGACTTCCTCTACGTCGGCGTCCGCATCCGCAACCCGCACGAGCGGCCCGCGCCCACCTACTGGTGGTCCAACATCGCCGTGCCGGAGGAACGCCGGGTCCTCGCACCGGCGTTGGAGGCCTGGCACTTCGGATACGAGCGGCGGCTGCGCCGGGTGCCCGTGCCGTCGTACGACGCGGTGGACCGGACGTATCCCCTCAACAGCCCTTACGCCGCCGACTACTTCTACGAGATGCCGGACGGGCGGCGCCGCTGGATCGCCGCGCTCGACGCGGACGGGCACGGGCTGGTGCAGACGTCCACCGACGTGCTGCGGGGCCGCAAGCTGTTCGTGTGGGGCACGGGCGGCGGTGGCCGGCGCTGGCAGGAATGGCTCACCGAGCCGGGTACCGGGGGTTATTGCGAGATTCAAGCGGGCCTGGCCCGGACGCAGTTGGAGCACGTGCGGCTCGAACCGGAGAGCGAGGTTTCCTGGCTGGAGGCGTACGGGCCGCTCGACGCGCGGGCCGACGGGGAGTGGTCCGCCGTCGTGGAAGGTGCGCAGGCGCGGCTCGAATCCGTGTTGCCCCGCGCCGACTTCGACGCCGCCTACGCCGCCTGGAAGCCGCACGCAGACACCGAACCCGGTGAGATCCTCGCCACCGGCTCCGGCTGGGGCGCCCTCGAAGTCCTGCGCACGGACTGGAAGTTGCCCGGCACGCCGTTCGACGAGTCCACGCTCGGCGAGGCCCAGGCGCCCTGGGCGGAACTCCTGCGGAGCGGTGTCCTGCCCGAGCCGCGCCGGGTCCGGCCGCCCGGGGAGACGCTGGTCGCCACGCACTGGCGGGACATGCTGGAGACCGCGCCCGCCACCCCGCTCACCGAGTACCACCTCGGTATCGCCCAGTGGCACGCCGGGGATCGGGCGCAGGCGGTGCGCAGTTGGGAGCGGGCCCTCGAACTCGCCCCGTCGCTCTGGCCGTTGCTGCGCTGTCTCGCCGTAGCGGATCAGGAGGCGGGGAACCACGAGCGGGCCGCCGACCGGTACAACGAGGCCTTCGCGGACCTGTGTCACGAGCGGCGCGACGCCGGGGAGCGGTGGACCGCCGCCACGGCCGCGCTCGGCCGCGAGGCCGTCGAGGCGCTGCTGCGGGTGCGGCGGACGGCCGACGCCCGCGCCGTGTGGGACATGCTGCACCCCGGCACCCGGGAACGCGGCCGATTCCTGCTGCTCCAGGCCGAGTTGCTGCTCGCGGAAGGGCGACGCGACGACGCGTGGGCGGTCTTCACCGACGGCTTCGAGGTCGCCGACCTGCGCGAGGGCGCCGAGTCGATCGGCCGACTCTGGGCCCGTCTCACCGACGAACCGCTGCCGACGCGCTACGACTTCCGGATGCGCCCGGGAACGTACTGAGACCCACCGTGGACCGGCGGTCGCCGATCAGCCCCGCCGGTCCACGTACTCGTAGACCATTCCGTCCGGATGCATCGCGATCAGGTTGCGGCCCGCCGGTGAGGCGATGGGGCCCGCGACGATGTGGGCGCCCAGTTCGGTCAGGACCGCGAGTGTCTCGTCGACGTCCTTGACGGCGATGGTGGCCGCGACCTTGCGCAGCACCTCCAGCTCCGCCGGAGGCCCGCTCATCAGCAGGAAACAGCCGACCGCGGCCACCGACACGCCACCCCGCTCGAAACGGAGCGCGGTTCCGTCCGCGAGCCGTTCGTAGAAGGGGACGGCGGTCTCCAGGTCGTCGACGCAGATACGCAGCGTGGCTCCCAGAATCTCCATACGGACAAGCCTAGTTGGGGCGGGCGGGCCGTGGTGATCCTTTCGGGCGATCCCGGTGACCGTTCGGCACGTGTTTGGGCGGCTTGATCAGGGGGACGCGGAACACCTCGCACGAACACCCTCCGAAGGAGTCTCATGAACACCGGTGAACTCGTCGAACTCGGACAGCAACTGCGCGTGGACAGTGTGCGGGCCGCCGACGCGGCGGGCTCCGGACATCCCACGTCCTCCATGTCCGCCGCGGACCTGATGGCCGTCCTGCTCGCGCACCACCTCCGCTACGACTTCGACCGCCCCGCCCACCCCGGCAACGACCGCTTCGTCCTCTCCAAGGGACACGCCTCACCCCTGCTCTACGCCGCCTACAAGGCCGCCGGCGCGATCGACGACGCCGAACTGCTCACCTTCCGCACCCTCGGCAGCCGCCTCGAAGGGCATCCCACCCCGCAGCGGCTCCCGTGGGTCGAGACCGCCACCGGCTCGCTCGGCCAGGGACTGCCCGTCGGCGTCGGCATCGCCCTGTCCGGCAAGCGGCTGGAGCGCACCGCGTACCGCGTGTGGGTGCTGTGCGGGGACAGCGAGCTGGCCGAGGGCTCGGTGTGGGAGGCCGCCGAGCACGCGGCGTACGAACACCTCGACAACCTCACCCTGATCATCGACGTCAACCGGCTCGGCCAGCGCGGCCCGACCCGGCACGGACACGACCTGGACGCCTACGCCCGCCGGTTCCAGGCCTTCGGCTGGCACACGGCCGAGATCGACGGCCACGACGTGGACGCGATCGACCGCGCGTACGGCGAGGCCGCGTCCACCAGCGGTCAGCCGACCGTGATCCTCGCCCGCACCCTCAAGGGCAAGGGCGTCGCCTCCGTCCAGGACCGCGAGGGCCTGCACGGCAAACCGCTGCCCGACGCGGACGCGGCGATCGCCGAACTCGGCGGCCCGCGTGATCTGCGCGTCCAGGTGCGGGAACCCTCCGCCGCCCGCGCGCTGCACTCCGTACGCGCCGACCACCTGGAGCTCCCGCGCTACGACCGCGGCGACGACGTGCCCACCCGCGACGCCTTCGGCCAGGCCCTCGTCGCGCTCGGCGCCGCCCGCGGCGACATCGTCGCGCTCGACGGCGAGGTCGGGGACTCCACGCGTACCGAGTTCTTCGCCAAGGAGCATCCCGACCGC
This sequence comes from Streptomyces sp. NPDC058469, assembly GCF_042721125.1. Classification (NCBI taxonomy): domain Bacteria; kingdom Bacillati; phylum Actinomycetota; class Actinomycetes; order Kitasatosporales; family Streptomycetaceae; genus Streptomyces; species Streptomyces sp. NPDC058469. The sequence continues at coordinate 1,574 of NZ_JBHXME010000144.1, read as the reverse complement.
TACTTCGAGTGCTACATCGCCGAGCAGCAACTGGTCGGTACGGCCGTCGGGTTGGCGGCGCGCGGCTGGGTGCCGTACGCCTCCACGTTCGCGGCGTTCTTCACGCGCGCGTACGACTTCATTCGGATGGCTGCCGTGAGCGGCGCGGGGATCAACCTGGTCGGCTCGCACGCGGGCGTGTCGATCGGGCAGGACGGCCCCTCCCAGATGGGCCTTGAGGACCTGGCGATGATGCGCGCGGTGCACGGCTCGACGGTGCTGTACCCGTGCGACGCCAACCAGACCGCCCACCTCGTCGCCACGATGGCCGGCCTCGACGGCGTCCGGTATCTGCGGACCTCGCGCGGCGCCGGGCCGGTCGTGTACGGCCCCGACGAGGAGTTCCCGGTCGGCGGCAGCAAGGTGCTGCGGTTCTCCAGCCGGGACCGGATGACGATCGTGGCGGCGGGGGTGACCGTGCCGGAGGCGCTGGCCGCCGCCGACGCGCTGGACCGCGAGGGCATCCAGGTGCGGGTCGTCGACCTGTACTCGGTCAAGCCCGTCGACCGGGAGACCCTGCGCCAGGCCGCCGAGGACACCGGCTGTCTGCTCACCGTCGAGGACCACCATCCCGAGGGCGGCCTCGGGGACGCGGTCCTGGACGCCTTTCTCGACGGCCGGCCGGTGCCGCGCCTGGTCCGTCTCGCCGTACGCACCATGCCCGGCTCGGCGAGTCCGGCCGAGCAGCTGCACGCGGCCGGCATCGACGCGGAGTCGATCGCGACGGCCGGGCGGCTGCTGGTGGAGACGGCCGTCGTGAGCTGAGTGAGCTGAACGCCATGAGCCCGTGTCACGCCGATCTCTCGGCGTGACACGGGCTCGATGTCTTGTGACGCGGTGCTACGCGTCCGGAGTGGGACGGCCGGTCACCAGCGGTACCAGCGTCCTCGGCTGCCGCCCGCCGAGGTGCCGCGCACCAGGAAGCCGAGCAGCCACACGGCGAGCACGATCAGCGCCACCCACCAGAGGATCTTCACAGCGAATCCGGCACCGAACAGGATCAGCGCCAGCAGAAGGACGATCAGGATCGGAACCATAGTGTGTAACCTCCTGACCGCCGGGTGCCCCCGATCAGGCGGATCAGACGTCCTTGCGGCCGAGGATCTCCCCGTGCAGCACGGCGAACCAGCCGTCCTCCTGCTTCCCCCACTCCCGCCACGCCTCCGCTACGGCGCCCAGCTCCTCGGTGGTCGCATGGCCGCCCTCGACCGCGACCCCCGCGTACGAGGACGCGACCGTACGGTCCGCCCACAGGCCGCTCCACCAGGCCCGCTCGTCCGGAGTGTGGAACGTCCAGGTGCTGGACGTGGCCGTGACGTCCGTCAGCCCCGCCCGCAGTGCCCACGACTTGAGACGGCGCCCGGCATCCGGCTCGCCCCCGTTGGCACGGGCCACCCGCCGGTACAGGTCCAGCCAGTCGTCCAGGACCGGCACCTCCGGGTACCAGGTCATCACCGCGTAGTCCGCGTCGCGGGCGGCGATGAACCCGCCCGGCTTGGTCACCCGCTTCATCTCCTTCAGGGCCTGCACCGGAT
>NZ_JBHXME010000143.1:0-28952 GCF_042721125.1 Streptomyces sp. NPDC058469 | reverse complement strand
CGCAGAGACCAAGTGGGTCAAGAAGGAGATGTTCCGGGCGACCCGTCATGCTGCCGGGAACGCCTACCGCTACACCCGCCTGCACCTGAACACCAACCTGGTCTCGGACGACGGGTTCGTGGACATCGAGGATCTGGCTGTGATCGGGCGTGTGCTGATGGCCAACGCCTTCGCGCACACACATGTACCGGAGTACGCCCAGTTCGCCATGTGGTGGGCGCTGCTCCAGGCCGGGGAACTCGTCTTTCAGGTGCACGACGGCCGTCCCGAATTCCCGGACTTCGACGAGGCCGTGAGCTGGGAGCCGACCGGGGGCGAGAGGCCCTGTGGCCTGTGGACCGCGCGCCGGCTCGGAGCGGAGATCTCCTACGCCCCGGTGGGTGGCGGAAAGATCGTCCAGGCCGTGATCAAGCCCCGCTCATTGCCCGTCTGACCCTGCCGGACGCCGTCCCCCTGACTGGCCGTCGGGGTGCTGTGTGCCTTGCCTCCCCTGTCGAGGCCCGCATCCCGGCGGTCAACTTCCCTCTTTCCCCGTCCTCTTGATGTCTTGGTCACATCCTTACCCGCGTTCGTGCCGTGTCCCAAGCCGAAATCGCTGCCGCACTTCCACCTCCAACCCTGAGGCCGTTATGTCCGATTCATCATTGACCGGTGCCTCCCCCAGCGCCTACCGAGATGATCTTGCGACGCCCTCTCGTGGCATGACTTTGATCGTCAGCCCTGTCGGAGCCGACTCCGATCTGAGAGCCGCGTTGGAAGACCTCAAGATGGGACGCTGCTTGGCCGCCCGCGACCTGCTCATCCGCACGGGAACGAACTGGTCGTTACTCGCACGTCGTTGCCAACTGCTTTTATCCGACCCCGGCGCGCGAAACGTCATCAAGATGTGGCGGGAAGAAGAACCGCACAGCCGGCAGGCGTCCGTGCTGTGGGCCCGCGCCCTCACTCAAGGGGCGTTACAACTCCAGCGTGAGGGCAAAGCCGCGGATGTGGTGGGCCGTGCTGCGGAGATGGCGCACACGGAATGGACGTGGGCACAAGCACTCTGGCCAGAGTCTCCCGAGCCGTGGAACGGCCGGCTTCAGCTGACCCGGCTCCCGTACGACCCACGGACCTTCGACCCCTATTGGGAACGCCGCAAAGAGCCCTGGGACCGGCTGAACGATTTCGAGATGCACCTGTCCGGGCCGTGGCCCCTGTGGGCTGAGGCAAACCGGCGTCACCCCGGCAACCGGGATGCACACCACCGGATGCGCGAGTACTTCCTGAGTCGCAGCGGAGCCGTTCCTGCCTTCCAGTACGCGCAGTGGATCGTCTCGGCCGCTCGCCCGCATCCCGAGCTGCTTATGCTGCCGCTGTACGCGCTCATGGACCTGTACAGGCAATGGCACGGCAGCGGCCAGAGGGGCGCTCTCGGGTTCTGGCAGACAGACCAGGCACACCACTTCGCGATGCGCGCGTTTCGCGAGTGGTTCTCCCCGATTCCCAGCACCGAGTACCCCTGGCTGTCCCAGTGGGACCTGAACTATCTGGCGCACGCCCTGGTGTCCTGTGGCGAGACGGGCGGGGCGAAGCGGGTGTTCAACGCACTGGGTCCTTATGCCACGCCTCAGCCGTGGAAGGACGTCAACGCGAGTCTCGGCCGCTCCCGGGACTGGACGGACGAGTTCCTGCGCATCCGCACCGCCGTCCTGACGTAGGGCCGCCGGGTGAACGCTCGCGCCCCACCAGCCACTCCATGCACCCGCACCTTGTCGCATGTTCCCCCTTCCTTCTCCTCTCCTGAAAGTGGATCTCTGGTGTCTCACAGAAGTGCCGTCACTATGACGCCGCCGGATGACGATGACGTCCTGCAAGCCCTCGGAATCAAGCCCGAACTGTCCCGCAAGATGGGCACGTTCGGGAATTACGCGATCAGCTTCTCGGTCATCTGCATTCTGGCCGGCGGCATGTCCCTGTTCGGGTTCGGCCTCAGTCATGGCGGGCCCGTCGTCATGCTCGGAAGCTGGGTCGTGATCGGCGGACTGACGCTGCTGGTCGGCATGTCGCTGGCCGACGTGGTCTCTGCCTACCCGACCTCCGGCGGACCGTACTTCATGGCCGAGAAGCTGGGCGGCAAGCTCTGCGGCTGGTACACCGGCTGGCTGAACCTGCTCGGCCTGCTCGGCGCCATCGCCGGCATCGACTACGGAGCCGCCGCGTTCATCGGCGCCTTCGCACAGCTCCAGTGGGACATCACCCCCACCCCGACCAGCACCATGCTGATATTCGGCGCCATCCTGCTGCTGCACGGGCTGCTCAACTCCGCGGGCGTGCGCCTGGTCACCGTCCTCAACTCGATCTCGGTGTGGTGGCAGCTCCTGGGCGTCGCCGTCATCGTCGGCACGCTCGCCCTCGCCCCGACCAAGCACCAGTCGGCGAGCTTCGTGTTCACGCACTTCCACAACGACACGGGCTTCTCCAGCCCCCTCTACGTCGCATTGATCGGCGGCCTTCTCGCCGGCTACACCTTCTGCGGCTACGACGCCTCCGCGCACGTGGCCGAGGAGACCAAAGACGCGCAAGTCTCCGCCCCCAAGGGCATGGTGCGTTCCATCTGGGTGTCCTTGCTGGCCGGCTTCGTGCTCATCGCCGGCCTGCTGTTCGCCATGCAGGACTACACCGCCACCCAGAACACGGCGACCGGCGTCCCGCCGGCGCAGATCTTCCTCGACGTCCTGGGCGCATCCGGCGCCAAGGCGCTGCTCCTGATCGTCATCGTGGCGATGCTGTTCTGTGGCAACGCCGAGGTCGCCGCGGCCAGCCGCATGATCTACGCGTTCTCCCGCAGCCGCGCCCTGCCCGGCTGGAAGAGCTGGCGGCGTGTCAACTCCCGGACCAAGACGCCCACCCGGGCCGTGTGGTTCGCCGTCATCGTCCCCTTCGGTCTCACACTGCCGGTCCTGTACTCGCCTACCGCCTACGGGGCGATCACCGCGATCAACGCGGTCGGCATGATTCCCACCTACGGCATTCCCGTCTTTCTGGCCCTGCGCAAGGGACGTGACTACCGGCCCGGTCCCTGGACTCTGGGGCGCTGGCGGCGGCCGGTCGGCGTCATCGCCGTCATCTACGTGGTCATCATCACCGTGGTGTTCTGCCTGCCGCAGTCGAAACCGATCACCACGGAATCCTTCAACTACGCCGGCGTGACGCTGGTGGTCGCACTGCTGCTCGCCACGATCACCTGGGTGACCCGCGGCAAGCGGGACTACCAACTCGCCGCCGCAGGCACCGCCCTCCCCGGCGAAGCCGCAGCATTCAGCGAGGGAGGCTACTGATGACCAATGGAAAAGCCGTCCGCCCCGCCACGCCCTGGCCGTCCGGAGCAGTCTCCGAAGAGTCGCTTCGCGAACTCGTTGAAGCACGGCGCATCACCGAGATCATGCTCGCCCTATCGGACATGCAAGGACGACTCAAGGGCAAAGTCTTCAGCGCGCCGGTGTTCCTGGAGCGGATGACGCGCGGGGCGGAGATGTGTTCCTACCTCCTGGCCGCCGACACCGACATGAACCTCCCGGAGGGGTTCGAACTCACCGGCTGGGCACAGGGCTTCGGCGACTTCCTCGTCGCGCCGGACCTGGGCACCGCCCGGGTGCTCCCCACCCGGCCCGGCACCGTCATTGTGATCGGCGGCCCGGTCCAGCGCGACGGCACACCCGTCGAGGTGGACCCCCGCCACATGCTCCGCACCCAGCTCGACCGGATGCGCGAGCTGGGATACGAGGTGCAGGTGGGAGTGGAGAGCGAGTTCGTCCTCCTCTCAGCCGGCGATTCCGGCCTGGTACCGGCGTGGAGCAAGAACCTCGACTACGCCCTCGACCTCCCTCCCGTCGCCACGTCCTTCGCCCGTCACCTCAGCGGCGCCCTGGCCGACGCGGGTATCCGCTACGAGGCGTTCAAGACGGAGGGCGTACCGGGCCAGGCCGAGCTCACGTTCCCCTACGGTGATGCCCTCGGCGCCTGCGACGACTACGCGCTCTTCCGGCTCCTCGCCCGTGATGTCGCCGGACACGATGACCTGCTCCCAGCCTTCATGGCAGCCCCAGAGACCGGCACCGGCAGCGGACTCCACCTGCACCTGTCGCTGTGGAACGAGCACGGTGATCCGGGATTCGACCACCACCGTGCCCAGGACCTGCCGCCACTGATGAAGCACGCCATCGCGGGCCTCATCTCCCTCCTGCCGCACCTGGCCCCGCTGTACTGGCCCACCGTCAACTCCTACAAGCGCCTCCGGCCGCACAGCTTCGCCCCCACCCGCTTCAACTGGGGTATCGATCACCGCGGCTGCGCCGTCCGCGTCACCGGCCACGGTCCCGGCGCCCGCCTGGAGATCCGTCTCGCCGGCTCCGACGCCAACGCCTACCTCGCCCTCGCCGCTTACATCGCCGCGATGGCCCACGGCATCGAGGAGAAGCTGGAGCCCCGGTCGGCCTGCGAGGGCGACGCCTACCAGGACACCAGCGCGATTCCCGTCTATGCCGATCTGGCCGACGCGCTCCAGCACTTCGAGCACAGCACCGCCGCGCAGAGCCTGCTCGGCGAGAACGTCGTGGGGCACTACGCCCATGCCGCCCGCGCCGAACTCGACTGGCATCGCAGCCACGTCACCGACACGGAACGGCTTCGCGGAATCCGCTGATTTCCCGGCCACCCGGGCAGAATTCCTCCTCCCCCCGGCGGCAGAGGGTGGAACGCCCTCGTTCCCCGCACCCGACGGCGGGCGGGGAATGAGGGACAGGCTCCCGGCCACAGGGCTGGGGGGTCTGATCCTTGGTGGGTCCAGACCCGTCCTGACCTCCGCAGGGTGGTGCCTGCGGAGGTCAGGACAACACCGGTACCGGGCTCGTTGGAGGAGGCGCTCGCCGCCCTCGCCACCTGACCCCTCCCGGCAGCCGACCTCCTCACCCCGGATGTGGTCGCGCACTACACGACCGCCGCCCGGCATGAACTCGACCTCCACCGCAGGACCGTGAGCGACCTCGACCTGCGCCGGGGCCTGGCCACGGCCTGACGGCCCTCTGACTCCCGCGAGCGGCGGCCCCGTCGTCGTCAACTGCCGTGCGCGGGCCCGCACTTCGTCGTCGAGCGCGCAGCCCTGGCTGTGCTGTCGGCGACGAGAAGCGGACCCCCTTTCGTTCCCCGGGACCGGACGGCGGCCCGGGGGACGAAGGGCCCAACAAGCCGACCAGACCGATCACTTCTCGACAGGACTTCCCCTCTGTGACAGACACCCGCTTCACCGTGCTGGACGACACCCGGCGCCATCCCGACCTGGCCGAGCGAATCGGCCAGATCCTTCGCCAGGTGGCACCGACGGTGACCGAGATAACCGGCCTCCCGCTCCCCGCAGAGGTCCGCTTCCGCCTGCTGACCCCGAAGGCATGGCAGGAAGAGACCCGGCAGCACCTCCTCCGCATCTTCGCCCGCGACATCGCTGACCTGGACCTGATCCCGGCAGAGATCGGTGGCGCCCGCCTCGGGCTCAGGATCGCGTCCTTCAAGCCGGTCCTGCTCTGGCCCCTGGTACCCGCCACGACCCAGGAGGCCGCCGACGCCCAGTGGGAGACGACCACCATCCCGCAGTCCCTGCGCCACTGCGGCGTGCTGAGCGACGAGCACTTCCTCGTCCAGGTCGTGGCACACGAACTGGTCCACCACCTGCAGGCGGAAGCCACCGGCGGCACGGTCTGGACCAGTCTCTTCCTGCCGAAACGAGGAATCCTCGCGCCACCGAAGAGTGTCTCGACCATGCTGGAGGGGCACGCCACCTGGGCCGAACAGCAGACACTTCAGCGGCTGTTCGGCACAGCGGCCGATTTCCGGGAAGGACCCAAGTCCTGGCGTTACCGCCTGCACAACGGGACCCCTGGCCTGCGCCGCCTCGGCCCCAGCCGCGACGCATACGTGCAGGGCTCCCGCCTCATCGCGCAGGCCGTCGCCGAACTCGGCACCCACCTGGTCAACCAGGTCTGGAAGGACCCCACTCTCCTTCCCGCCAAGGGGGAGATCGCCGACCCTGCTGCGTGGATCTGCCGCATCGGGCGGGGGCTTGCCCGTGCCTGATCTCCTGTCCCGCCCCGCGCGTTTGGACGGCTTGGGCCGCATGGAGCGGATCACCGCCGTCATGCGGGACCTGCTGTTCGACCTGACCCAGCAAGCCGCCCGCTTCGGCGCCGGTCCGCAGCCGTGGGCTGCGCTCGCCGTTTACGACGCCGACGAGTTCGCGTCCTTCACCGGGGGAGGAGAGGCATGATCTCTCTCCGCGCCGCCCTGTCCGCCCCCGTGGAGCGCCCGGAGCCCCAGCCCCAGCCCCCTGAGCTGACCGACGCGCCGTCCCGCACCGTGCTGCGGCACGTGATCGCGCTCCTGCTCCTGGCCTGCGGCCCGCCCCTGGTCGCAGAAGCGTTGACCACCGGTTCCCTGTTCGGCCTGCCCTCGACGTGGCCGGCACGGGTCGGCTACATGTTCTTCTGGGCCCAATTCACTGTCGCGGCCGTCGTGTTCTGGTGGCTGTGCCGACTGGTCATAGCCCGGACCCCGCTCAGCCGGGTCACCCCCAGGCAGCGTCTGATCCAGCGCGGCGCCGCCGTCCTCGGCGGAGCAGCAGCCATGCTCGGGACCGCGCCCTTTCCCAGCAAACTTGCCGGGCTCGTCGGCCAGACCGTGTTCACATGTGTCCTGGCCTGGCTGGCCCTCGAACTGTGCCGCACACACGCCGTCTCTCTGCGAACTGCCCTTCCCCGTACGGCTGTTGAGCGACTGCGCGACTGGAAGATCACGGGCCTGGTCTTCAACGCGTGCATCGCCGGCGGATTCCTCTCCTTCCTCCTGCTCCACCTCATCCGCTGGACCGGAACCGCCGTGCCGGTGATGAAGAGCGGACAGATGTCCGCCCTCGGCGTCGACAATCTCGGGACCCTGTCCATCGGGCTGGTGTCCACGGTGGCACTCGAAGACGTGGTGATCGTCGCAGCCACCACCGCGCTGCTCACCGCAGTACGCCGACCCGCCTGGCAGATCTACACCCTGGTCTGCGTCCCCGAAGTTCTCCTGCACGCCTACCTCGGACTCCCCGCCATCGGCATGCTCCTCTTCGCCGCAGGCCGCGTCTGGCTCTACCGGCAGTACGGGCGCCTGCTCCCCTTCATGGCCGCCCACTTCACCGTCGACTTCATCGGCGGCGGCCTCATGCTCCTCCAGGGGCTCCCCTTCTACTACAAGCCTGTCCGGGGTCTCCTGTTCGGCGCGGCGGACTTCTGGATCGGACGCAGATTGACGAAGGCAGCCAGTTCCGCTTCTCCCAAGTCACAGTCCCCGTCGGCTGGTTCCGACAGCGGCACTCCGCAACCGACGGACCAGTCGGACTCGGTGAGCATCCAATGACCCCCGCCTCGGCATCTGTTGCCTTAAGGGAGTTCGGCGCACGAAACCCCGGAGGCTCCCCCGACAGCGTGGGAAACCACCCGGAAGATCACACTCCAAGAGACGGAAGTCGGCACTTATTCGATGGATCAAAACCGTCCTCCGCACCTGGTGTGCGGGAAAACCGCAATGACCACTCAATAGCAAGGGAAGTGCACACAATGACGTATGCAGTACACCAGGAAGCCGGAGCGAGATTCAATGAACTTGGGCGTCGAATAGAGGAGATGCTTCCGGACGTTGTTCCCCTGGTTTCATCGGTCACTTCTCTCCCGATGCCTGACGACCTCACCATCCGGCTCCTGAAGCCCAGTGCATGGCTGAAACTGAGTCGGCGTGAAGAGAAGAAGTTCCTGATCCGTGAGATCAAAGAACTCGAACTCGGACCCCAGGCAGCGATGCAGGCCAACCGCACGCTGAAGGACCGGCACCGGAACCGCGTTGCATCGCATGCCATGATCGGTGCGCAAACGGTCCAGGACAAGCATGGCCGTCCGCACATCCTGCTCTTGCCGGAAAACCTGGACCAAGCCGGTCTGCTCGGCGACGACGACTACTTGTGCAAGACGGTGGGGCATGAGTTGGTCCACGGTACTCAGCACGAGGCCAGCAAGGGCTGGCTGTTCACTCTGCAGGACAGTTTCTTCCCCCATCTACGCCGGACTCTGAATGTGCACTGGGGCTTCCTTATGGAAGGCCATGCCATTTGGGCGGACCGGCAGATCACCACACGGCTTTTGGGCTACGAGGTGTCACTCGGCGTGAATGAAAGCCAGGCCTCACCGCAGTATTTGGAAGCTCTTCGCCAGGTAGAGGGGCGCGAGGAGGCTCTGCAGATGTATCTCGATGGGGCCCGTGCGGTGTCCGACATCGTCCAGACACACGGACTTGAGTCCTTCAACCGGCTCTGGGCGGACCGAGACCTCCTCTTCGTTCCCACCTTCCACCAGGCCGAGAATCCCTCGCAATGGTGCGAGCGGTTCTCCACCGCCGATGCCAGCAGCCGCAGTTGACCTGACTGCGGCTCCCGACCAGTAGCCGCGGCCGGGTCATGCTCCCGGCGTGGAGGGCTGGCCAGCCTCCGACGCCCTTCGGACGGCACGACAACCCTCCACGTCGGGTGCCCCCGTTCGAGCATCCACGGGCAAGCGGGGCCTGGCTCGATCCAGGAGTGATGGTCCCCTGCGCGCGAATGACTGAGACTGCCCAAGTCTCCTCGGGTTGGGGTGTCTTGTGGTGCATCCGCGATACACGATCTTCGTGGTGCTCTAGTGTTTACGCCTGCTCCGGCAGCGGTCTTGCTGCCGGGCTTCGTGCTTTTCCGGGCGGAGTTGGATCATGCGCAGTCCGCGGTTGCCGTACCGGAGGACCTCGTCATCGGCGGTGCCGCGTATAGGCATGCGCAGCAGGGCCAGGGCGGTGGCTGCGCCCTTGTCGGTCCAGCCCTTCCGGTTGCACTTCGCCGCGCGGCTGCTGTCGTGGACCGGATCGGCCGTTGCCCCCATCGGACTTGCGTTCGCGGTGCTGAAGTTGGGTGGCGGAGCGACCGGGCTGGGGCTGGTGCTCGCGGCCGGCGTGGTGCCGCAGATTCTCCTGCTGCTGATCGGTGGCGTGGTCGCGGACAGATGGTCCCGGGCCACGGTGATGGTGTGGACGAACGTCATGTCCGCCGTGGCCGAGGCGGTCGCGGCGGGCCTCCTGTGGACCGGTACCGCGGAGGTATGGCACCTGGTTCTGACGTCCGCGGTGTGCGGCGCGGCCTCGGCGTTCTTCACTCCGGCCGCCGGCGGCGTGGTGGTCGAGGTGGTTCCTCCCGAGATGAGGCACCAGGCGAACGCCCTGCTGAAGATCGGACAGAACTCGGTCAAGATCGGCGGCCCGGCAGTGGGCGGTGCTGTGGTCGCCGCGGCCGGTCCGGCGTGGACGATCGGATGGGACGCCGTCACGTTCATCGCCGCAGCGGTGCTGTGCGCGTGCATCGGCCTCGCCCCGGCTCCGGCGAAGGTCCGCACCGGCTTCGTGCGCGATCTCAAGGACGGCTGGGCGGACTTCTGGGCCCGGCGCTGGCTGTGGCTGATGGTGCTGCAGGGCGCGGTCGTGGTCCCCGTGTGGCTCGTCGGATACCAGATGCTCGGACCGGTCTACGGCAGCCGCTACCTCGGGGGAGCCGGCCCATGGGGCGTGGTGGTGTCGGCGTTCACCGGCGGGCTCGTCCTGGGCTCAGCGGTCGCGCTGGTGTGGACGGCGCGCTGGGTGGGTGTCGTGGTCTGTCTGGGGACAGGGGCGATGGCGCTTCCCCTCGCGTCGATGGCGCTGAACGCACCATTGCCCGTACTGGCGCTCGCCGCGTGCACGGCCGGCGCGGGGCTGGCACTGAGCATGACCATGTGGTCGAGCCTGGTTCAGGAGCGCATTCCGGCAGACCGGCTGAGCCGCGTCATGTCGTACTCGACGCTCGGACAGGTACTGCCCGTGCCGCTCGCCTACGTGGCCGCAGGCCCGCTCAGCACCATGTTTGGGGTGAGGGCCACGCTCGCGGCCGGCGCCGGTGTGATCCTGATTGCCGTAGTGGCACCGCTGGCTGTGCATCAGATCAGGACGCTGTCGCTTGCGCCAGCCGAACCCGTCGATGACGAGGCGTTGGTGACCGCACCGAGGTAGAAGGCGCGATCGATCTCGACGGCGGAGGCGAAGTTCCGGAAGCTGCGGTCCCGGGCGGCGGCATCCTGGCCCGAGTGGGAGGTGTCAGGGGCCAGTTGCCATAGGCGGAGGAGGTGGGAGGCGACCCTGGCGGGGGAGAGGTGGGCGATGCTGTGCCGGGGGTCGGCCGCCTGCGCGGAGGTGTTCGTGCGCAGCGCGCCGGCCACGTCATGCTCCGTGCCCGCTGCGGGGTTGAAGAGAACACCGGCTTCTGCCGGTGAGCACGGGTAGACGGGCCAGGCATCGTCGAGACGGGCGGACCGCACGAGGAGACGTACCAGCTGTTCGCGCCGGTCCACGCTGGTCAGTTCGTCGGGAGTGAGCCAGTAGGCCAGCTGTTCGGTGGCCAGGTCGGCGAGGTCGAGCCCCAGATGGGCAGTGTGACGGACAAGAACTCCCTCTGGGAGATCTGACGGGTCCGCCGTGGGCGTGAGGTGGTCGAGGACGTGAGTGCGCCAACGCCCGGGGAAGCCGGGGTCGTAGAGCTGCTGGTATTGGAGCAGTGAGAGGAACGGCAGTTCCGTATTGGTCGCACACTGGTAGGCGGCGCTCCAGTAGCGCACGAAGCTGGTCCTCCATGGCTCCGCCCGCCATCCTGACGTCGTCGTTCGGCTCGCCGAGGTGGCACGCGAGAGAAGTCGCAGTGCGGCCTCGGCGTCTTCGCGTTTCTGGTCGTAGGAGTTGCTGCATCGCCAGATGTCGGCATTCTCGTACGCGGTGTGAAGGCCCAACTCACCTACGGTCCGACCCAGCGCGGTCCAGGTACGACGCGTATACGGGATGGCGCAGGCTGTCTCCGTGAGCGCGGTGGCTTCGTCGTCGGTGATGTGACCTGCGGCGGCAGCGCGTTGGAAGCCACAGCGCAGGTTCACCAGGGCCTGAGTCAGCGCCCGGCCGTCGGGGCCCTGGAGGACGGCGACCTCGTCGTCGGCGTCCAGGCGCCCGTCGCGGAAGTCCTCGAAGATGCGGCCGATGCCGACCATGCCGTACGGGGCGAGTTCGGCGGCGCGCAGCGCGCCCATGCTCGCGGCTCCGAAAACCTCGACGCCCTCGGCCAGGAGCATCAGGATCTCTTTGTGCCGTACGGGAAGGCTCTGATGCCACAGTCCGTCGATGATGAGGATGCGGTCCTCGGCGGTCAGACCCAGCCGCAGCACGTCGCCGTGCCGGATCGGCAGGTGCAGGACGGCTTCGGGCAGGATCGCCCGGATGCGGGCCGGGGTGATGGTGGGCCCGGCGAAGACGTGGGTGCTCATCGTGCGGCCTCCTTCGGGCGCGGGACGGTGTGCCGCACGGTGTAGCGCAGCCCTGGGACGCACACCTTCACTACGGCCAACTCGTCGCGGGCATAGGGCCCTTGGGCTAGATCTACGACCAGTGGGGCGTGACCGGCGGTCGTGGCGACAGCCGCGGCCAGATCCTTTGCCTGCGCGGTGTCGGTGCCGGAGGGTGCCCGGTACCGGCTGGTGACCGAGTCCCAGGACGCGAACGGCGTGGAATGCGGCGTGGGGGCGAGGTGGGGGCCGGGCCGGTAGGCGAGCGGCTGGTTGTCCTCACGACTTCCGGCGATCAGCGTCAGGCGCGACTGCGCGGCTTCGGTGATCGCTCTCGTCAGCGCGACCTGCGGCTCCGGGTGGGCGCCGGAGCCGGCGACGAGAACGGAGGACTGATCCTCGCGCCACAGGTGACAGCTCATCACCGGCACTGCGAACCGGTTCGGGATGTGCCGTAGTTCGAGCCAGAACCCCGCGCGACGCAGCTTGTCGATCAAGGCCGCGCAGGGCGGGTCCCCCACCGTCGCGGGATCCACGAGTTCGACGTCTTGGCCGTCGCCTTCGGCGACGCCGGACAGCACATCCCGCTCGACGACTTCGCACAGGCCGTGCACGAGTGCCTCGGCACGGGTGTTTCCGGAGGCGAGGCCGTTGGTGGACGCGCTGGGCAGGTGCAGGCGCCAGTCGGCGTGGATGGTGCGGCCCAGACGGACTACGGCCTCGGGCAGCAGGGTCTCGGTGTCGTCCGCCACCGAGCGGGCCGCGATCCACCGCATGCGGACACGGTCAGTGAGCAGACTCCCGGAATGCTGCTCCAACGCGGCGACAGGGTAGGGGAGTTGGAGGTCGCGGGCTGCCGCTTGTTCGACGGCTACGGGCAGGGACGCGCGCTCGGCGTGCCACACCTCGATCGCCTCCATGGCGCCGGAGACCCGGGCCGCATCCAGAGTGGCGCCCTTGCCCTGGGCCACCGAAAGGGTCCAGGCCAGCGGGCGTACGGCCATGGTGACCGGGATGCCGAGGTCGTCGAGACCGGTGACGTCCGCGATCCGGGTGATTCCGTATCGGGACAGCAACGGCTGGAGGGCGCGCCAGGTTTCGGCCGGCGGGCGGGTACGGCAGGTGCCGTCGAAGGCATACGTGCGCATGAACCCTCCGGACTTCGAGAGCGGTCGGGGAACCGGACCGCCGCCTCCCCTGCACGGGAGACGGCGGCCCGGAGCCCACGGACAGGCCGTGGGTCAGACGGACGGGACCTCGTAGTGGTGGGTGTCGGGGAAGGCACTGTCCGGCACAGCCGGGTCGCCGCCCGCGTTCTGCGGCAGGTTGCCCTCCGCCTGGAGGTCGGTGATGAAGTCCGCCGGATCGACCGCCGACGTGGTCGAGGACTTCTTGATCGCAGCAACCATGAGCGTGTTCCTCTCGGATGGAAGTGCTGCTACACCGTGAGGTCGGTGAAGCAGATGGTGAGAAGCACCTCGCGCGACTGGGTGTCGAGCGGGGAGCGCCAGTGAGGGGCCCGACTTCCGTCGAACCCGGCCAGCACGCGGTAGCCGATCGGGAACAGGTCGCCCCCGTCGGGGTACGGCGTGCCCGCGAGCCGCTCGACGACCTGGTCCGTGCTGAGCCACCGGAGATTGGGCAGCCAGCCCATCGGCCCCAGGTTCGGTGTCAGCCCGCACGAGAACGTGATCTCGCACTTACCGTCGTCGCGGTGCACGTGCATGTAGTCACTGGGCTGTAGTACTTCAGCCCCATACGGATCGCCGTCATCCGGCGGTTGCCGGTCGCCTCGGCCGCCACCTCGGCGAGCTCCTTGGAACGTGCCAGGGTGTTGAGCGCCGGTCCACCGGGGTGGACGCGGCATCGCTGGGGGGAGGTGATCGAGCCGTCCCGCATCGCGAGCAGGCCCGGTCGCCGGTTGTGCCGTACGACCGCGTACTGCTCGTACTGTTCGGCCTCCGCGGCGACCTCCGCCCACAGGCCCGCGTCGATCACCTCGGGGGGTACGTCCACCCGTCCTTCGGACAGCCACTGCTGCCGCAGAGTGCCGCCCCCGCTCACAGGTCGAAGAATTCCATCGTGACCAGCAGCCCGGTGCTGGTCATGGGCCTGCGCCAGTGCGGGACGCCGTAGCCGGCGAACGCCCGCACCGACCCGTCCGCGCCGTAGGGGTGCTGGAGCGTGGTGAACGCGCCGCCCTTGGGAAACATCCCGTGATCGGCGACCACCTTGCCCAGCACGTCGCCGCTCACGTTGCACAGGTGCGGCGCCCACCCCATCGCCGGCAGGTCCGCGCTCAGCGCGAACGCGACGGTGACCGTCGACTTCACCGAGTCCAGGTGCAGGCCCTGGAAGTCGCCCTTCCGGTAGAGGACGACCGCACCACCCCGGGGAACGAGCCGGGGGATACCCGTGTGCTCGCGTACGACCGACAGCAGTTCGCGGTCGAACGCCAACTCCTCCAAGGCCGGACCGGGTTCCACGAACGCGCAGTGCACCGGTGTCGCGAAGGACCCGTCGCGGTGGGCGGCCGTGTGGTCGTGCACGTGCGGGGTCGCCCGGTTCAGGCGCTCCTCGGCCTCGGAGCGGATCACGGCGAACCGCTCCGCCGAGAAGGCTCCGGGGATGACGACGGTTCCGATCCGGTCCCAGGCCGCGCGTGCCGGGCTTTGCTCGCTCCGAGCTTCGGTGTTCTGCACCACGAGGAGACCTCCTCCCGTCCAGGAGCCGGCCTTTCGGCGTCGGCCCGGTCATTGACAAGGCGGAGAGAGTGGACACCGCCTGACGTGTAGTCAACGCGGCATCGTGGTATGTCCCCAGTGCCAGGAGGGGGTTCAATTCCCGGCCCTCCAGGGCCATTTGCAGGGCCAGACCGCGCACCTTGGGCGACCACGTTTGGGAGCGGGCGGATGATGGCACCGGACGGCATAGGGGTTCTCCTGCGCACCCGGCGTGAGCGGGGCGGGCTGACCCGTGAGGATGCGGCGCTTCTCATGGCGCAGGCGCTCGGAGAGCCCTTCGACGCGGAGAACTTCAAACGCTGGGAACGCGAGACTCGGCTCCCCACGCCTCGCTGGCATCGCAGTATTGGGGAAGCACTCGGGATCCCCCTGGAGGAGATCGTCCGGGCGCGGGCCGTCTCGCAGGCGTTCCGATTACAGCGCCAGACGGCCAGGACGGACGGAGAGGAGGCGACGGCCGTGAAACGACGCTCATTCATCACCGGCACCCTGGCAGTGGCGGGTGCAGGGGCCTTACCCGAGTTCACCGATGAACATGAAGGCATCGACGCGGCTCTGCAAGGCTCGGATGCCGCCGACATCTCCTACCTGGAGTCGGTGTTCGAGCGGAACACCGGCGGCTACCACGGCCGCGACCCGCAAGTGGTCCTCTCCAAGATGCACGAGGACCTTCAACTGCTACGGGACGTACTGGAACGCCCCCACACCGCACGCGACCGGTCCACCGTCGTGCGCACCGCGGCCGGGCTCACCGCACTGGTCGCGATCATCCAGCACGACCGCGGCAACCAACAGGACGCACGGCACTGGTTCACCACAGCGGCACGCGCCGCCGCCGAATCCGGCGACCGCCGGATGCTGGCCTGGGTCCTCGCCCGCCACGCCATGGTCCCCTTGAACTACGGCGCCCCACGCGCCGCAGCCGAACTCGCCGCCCGCGCCCGGCGCGTCGCCGGAACCACGCCCAGCGCCGCCGCCGCGCTGGCAGCGGCCGTAAGCTCACGGGCCCTCGCAGCCACCGGAGACCGCCGGGGCGCCCTCGACGCCGTCGCGCAAGTCCGGGGAACCATCGAGCAGTTGGACCGGAGCGGACTGGCCGACACCTGGTTCGGCTACCCGCCGCAGAAGCACAGCGTCCACCTCTCCCAGACATTCACCCTGCTCGGCGAGACCAAGCAGGCCTACGCCGAACAGGAAGCCGCCCTCGCGCTCACCACCTCGCCGTCCGTCATGACACGCGCCCTGCTAGCACTGGACACCGCCCAGTGCCTCCACGCGGATCGTGACCCTCAAGGTGCCGTCGACATGGCCATCGGGGTATGGAGACACCTTCCCGCCGGCTTTCGCACCGGGCTCGTTCACACACGCGTCGAGACGCTGCGCGGCAGTCTCACCGGGAAGCCGCGCGAACAGCTCGCGGCGGTACTTAGCGTGTGACCCGGCCGTTGAGATCCCACACTGCTGTTGGCGCCCTCAACAAAGGTCACCTCGCCGTCTGTGGGAAAGAGATCTCAACGCGCCGATTCGCTCGCCGACCAGCCTCCGTCGTGTTCGGCGCGACCGGCCGCCGCTCGCCGAATCCCCGCGCCTCGAAGGTGACCGTCGACGGGAGCTCGTCGGCCAGTACGGCCCGCACGGCGTCGGCGCGTTGCTGAGACAGGACGTCACCGTGCGCGGAAGAGCCGAGATTGTCGGTAAAGCCGAAGACGCGGACGCTTTTCACTGCCTTCTGCTTGATCTCTGCGGCGATCGCAGTGATGCGGGACTGCGCCGAACTGCTCAGCCGCGAGCTGTCCTTGGCGAACAACACCTCAGCTGAGAGCTCGTACGTCACTTCCGTGGGCGTGTCCTTGCGGCGTTCGGCGCCGTCCTGGTCCTCAATCACCGAGCTGATGGCGAGAGGGTCCGAGCCGAGATCGAGAATCTTGGGCGGAGCGAGGGCCGCACCGCTGTGCAGCGCGAGGCCGGAACTGCTCAGGTAGGAAGCGGCAACTGCCTGCTCGGCACCGCCGGCACCCGCGCCAAGCGCCGCTACCAGGGTGCAGAGAGTGAGAAGCGAGACGGTGAAGCGGGATCGGATCGGGTACATGCCCATGCTCGTCTCACCCGGAGATCTTGATGTTCGCCGTGTCGAACAACGGCAGTTGGAAACCGACCGTGGCCGTACTCGTCGGCGGTGCCGGGAACTGCATGAAGACGCGGACGCTCTCACCCGCCTTGAGCGTGGACAGGCCGGTCGTGGTGAGCGGGCGACCGTCCGTGTCGCGCAGCACGTAGTAACGCTTGTGGTGGGCGAAGTCCACGACGGTGGCTCCACCCAGCGACGGGCCGGCCCGTAGGACGTCCAACTCGTTGCCGCGCAGTTCGGCGGGCACCACCGTCGTCGCGGCCCCGTCGTTCTTAAGGTTGCCGCGGACGGTGAGGTAGCCGGCCGCCGGGTCCCGCTCTGCCGACGTGATCGTCAAACCCAGACGTCCCTGTCCCTCCAGCTTCGCCAAGGGAGTGTCGGCCAGGCCCTGTTGTGTGCGCGGGGCGGTGCCTCCGGCCTGCGTAGTGGCGGACACCGCGCGGTCCTGATGCGCGCTGCCACCGGAACATCCGGCAACCGCGAAGGCCAAGGCCGTGGTGGCTGCCACCCAGGCCATGCGCCTGGGGGGTGCCGTGATGGCCCAAGTGCTCATGGAATTACTGCCTTTCTACTCGGTGCGGGATCTGGAATCGGGAGATGTGATCGTTCGCGCAGAGACGCGCCCCGACTTCGAGATCAAGGGATACCTACTTGGCGGAAAAACGATCTTCGTCCGGCGTGACTCCAACACGTACGGAGCGCAGCTGCTCGGGCGATCTGGGTCGGAATACCGGCCGTGCCGAAACGTGTGCAGGCGCAGGAAAAGATGAAGGTTCCGCTATCACGGAATGCCGCTAAGCCGTCGTCCGTCAGGAGAGGAATCTCCCGTTCGGTGACGAAGAGGTTAGGTTCGCTCCTGGTCGATACCTACCCGAGTCCCACCCGAGGGCGTCCTGGTAGGTCGAAAGGAGATAAGCGATGCTGAGGTGACGTAAACCCGCGTCCATCGAGCCTCCCGCACATGGGCATGCTGCTGCGGTCTTCTGTTTGTCAGTCCTACCGCGCCCCTCCGCTCCCATTGCAAGGTGCGATCGCGATCCGACTTCAGAGGTGGGCTCCCGCGCCAATTGGCACCCGAGTTGACACCACAGGTTCAGGGCGGCCGGCGGCCCGTCGCTCCCGGCCGGTCCGCGGCCGATCTGTTGTGATCGCAACTCCCGTGGCTGAAGCGCCGTAGGTGCCCAGAGGTAAAGAGTGAGTCAATCGGCCGTTCCTACCTTGATGTTGGTGCGCGCCCGCACCTTGCAGTAGGAGCGAAATCCCGCGGTAGACGTGAAGTCCGCCCACATCCTGGGTGGTTGGGCCCACGTCCTTCGCGGGGTGATGTGACAGTGCTGTCCGTAAGAGTGCGAAAACGCGTCAAAGGGCGTGCCGTCGTTGCTGGTTGTGCTGCGACGGCGGCACTGGTGATGGCTGGATGCAGTACGTCGGGCACGGCCGGCTCGGGGGTGACCAGCGACGCGGCGACACCAGCTGTCAGTGAGAGCAACTCCACTTCCCCTCGGCCGTCCGACGAAGCTTCGGAGCATGCGGCTGAGCAGGAGGCCGAGACGGCGTACGTCGCGATGTGGCACGACATGGCACAGGCGGGGACGACCTCGGACTGGACGTCGCCCAAGCTGGCGGAGCACGCCACGGGCGATGCCTTGTCCGTGATGTCCCTTGCGCTGTACGCCGATTACCGCAACGGCCTCGTGAGTAAGGGTGCGCCGAGGAATCAGCCCGAAGTGACCTCCGCCGTCCCGTCCGCTCAGCCCACCGCTGTCATGATCTCGGACTGCGGTGACTCGACGCACTGGTTGCAGTACCGGAAGGACACCGGTAGGCGAGCGGATGACACACCTGGCGGTCGTCGTTCGATCACCGCCGAGGTGAAGCGGTTGTCCGACGGCACGTGGAAGGTGACGCGCTTCGCGGTCGAGAGGCTGGGATCATGCTGACGCGACCGGTGACCACCTTCGTCCTGTCCGTGGTGATGGTGGTTGGGTGTGCGAGTGCGGCGGTTGCCGGGGATGAGTGGGGTGCTGCGGACTGCTCGCAGAATCCCCTCCCGGGGTGTGAATTGGGCGCCGGAACGAACGGTCGGCACAGCGCCCCGCACCACGAAAGTCGTGGGTACGACTCGGACGGTGAGACCGGTGGCAGCGGGGACAGTCGCGGCGAGTCTGCGGTGCCGAAGAGTCGGAATCCGGATCTGAACCTGGCGGACTGCTCCTACCAACGCAGCGACTACGAGCCGCCCCCAACGACGGTGCAGACCACGTACGTGGGGCCGTCCGGAGGACTGGTCAGGGCGCAAGCAGTGGTGTACATCCCTTCGCCTTCGATCGCCGTAGTGCCGGCGGCGGAGCCGAAGCCGGGGGAGTCCGGGGCCTGGTACGTGTACAAGTGCACTGCCGGAGGGGTGCGGGACGCGCTCTACCGCCCGCCCATCTGGATTCCCGATGGACAGGCGGCCGGAGTTGCCGTTCCTCATCCGAGTCCGATCCAGCTTGCTCAGACAGCTCGTAATCAGTTGCGGCTGCCGTCGCCGCAGATCGAGACGAATCCCACGGGCGAGCAACTGGTCGGCCTGCCAACGTGGTTGTGGCTTGAGCGTGGTGAGTGGACCTCGGTGTCGGCCACGGCGTCGGTGCCCGGCGTTTCCGTGACTGCTGTGGCTCGCCCCGAGACGGTGGACTGGGTGATGGGCGACGGCAGCACGGTGACGTGCGCGGGCCCCGGGGTGCCGTATAAGTCGGCTGGCACAGCAGCGACTTCAGCCGATCCGCAGAGCGCCTCGCCGGATTGTGGCCACACCTACCGCACTTCCTCGGCCGGCCGGTCTGGAAGCGCATTTCCCGTGACGGCGACGGTGCGTTGGACGGTGACCTGGTCCGGTGCCGGTGAGAACGGCGTCTTCCCCGGCCTGACGACGACGTCGTCCGCCGCCTTCCGCGTCGCCGAAAGCCAGGCACTGAACGACGACGGATGATCCTGACGCCTTCCGCCGCCATAAGTGAAGGCGAACAACCCTCACCTTCGAAATTCGATCACCGCGTCGATCGCGCGGTGCTGAGAAGTCCTGTGCCGCTAGGAGGCAGTTGTGAGTACCCGTGCGCCCACGAAGACGGAACCGGAGGCTCCCTCGGGGCCGACCGGTCGGTGGTCCCGACGTCGTGATGTCGAACTGCCTGCTCGGCTGGCCGGTGTGCCGGGCCGCCGCAGTCTGCCCTATCTGCTGACCGGCCTTCTCCTCGTCCTGGGGTGCGCGGCCGGGGGAGTAGTGGTGGCCACGGAGATCGGGCATCGACAGACGGTGCTGGTGCTGGCGCACCCAGTCTCCGTCGGGCAGGAACTCGCGGACCAGGACGTTCGCGAGGCCAGCATCTCGATGGACAACGGCCTCTCGGCGATCCCCGCACGCCTGCGGCCGGACGTGGTGGGACGTGCGCTGGCCTACACCCTGCCCGCCGGGGCGCTGCTCACGATGGATGTGTTGGGATCGCCGCAGATTCCCCCGGTCGGTCAGGCCGTGACCGCACTGGGTCTGAAGGCCGGTCAGTTTCCTCCCGAGCTGTCCGCGGGTGCCGTCGTCACGGTGGTGGCCACCTCGGTGAGTAGTCAGACCGACGGCACGGCCAACTCTCCCTCCTCGACGTGGAACGCGACGGTGACGGGCATTCACTCAGACCCCGGCGAGCAGCTCACGGAGGTGTCGTTGCAACTGCCTCAGGACGACGCACGCCAGCTGGCCGCGGCGTCCACCGAGCAGATCAGCGTGGTCATGGTGCATGGAGACGCTCAGTGACACTCGTAGCCCTGTGCAGCCTGAAGGGTGCGCCCGGCGTGACGACCGCGGCACTGGGGCTGGCGTCCGGCTGGCCGAAGCGGCAACTCCCCGTGCTCGTGGAGTGCGATCCGGCCGGAGGCGACCTGCTCGCCCGCTTCCGCCTGAACATGGCACCCGGCTTGGTGACGTTGGCGGCCGCGGCACGCCGCGAGACACAGCGCGGGCTGCTGTGGCAGCACACGCAGCGCCTGCCCGGAGGGTTGAACGTCGTCGCCGCGCCGGCCGGCGCCGAGCAGGTCTGTGCCGCGCTGGGGCAGATCACGGGCGCCGGCGTTCCCGTTCTGCGGGGCGTCTCGGAGCGGCCGGGCACGGTGGTGGTTGCCGACTGCGGGCGTGTCGGGCCCGACTCCATGGCGCTGGACATCATGCGGGACGCGGACCTGACACTGGTGCTCGTTCAGGCCCGTGACGACGCGCTGTCGCATCTGGCCGTCAGCCTCGACCCCGTCGCGCGGTGGTCGCGCTCTGCTTGCTTCGTCCTTGTCGGCGACGGATACCCGACGGGGGAAGTCGTCCGGACGCTCGGGATCGAGGTTCTGGGTCGTCTTCCGGACGACCGGATCGGCGCTGCGGCATTGTGCGGACACTCCAGGCGTCGTACGGAACCGGCTAGGTCGCCGCTGGGGCGGACCTTGGCCCGCCTCGCTGCCGCGGCAGCGTCCCGCGCCGGCACCCCAGCCGGAGTGGCGGAGAGCCCGGCAGCAGCTTCTCCTCCCGCAGCAGCTGGCAATCCGTTCGCCGCGCCATCGAGCACGGCTCGCAATGTGTGGGAAAGGGCCGCGCGATGAGGGAGCCGGGGACAGAGCGGTGGCCGCTCCCGTACGGAGGCGTTGTTCCGCCACAGGCACCAACTCGCATGCATCCAGAGCGGGTTGGCTTGATGCGCACCGCCGAGGCCGATGACGGAGACGCGGAGGCTTCGCCCGCGGAGCGGCTGCGGCGGAGGCTCCGGGAGCAACTGCCGTCGCGGTTGGCGGAGCAGATCCGGGCCGACGAGGCCCAGGGCCGTGCAGCGATGACCGACGCCGAACGTCGTGCACGCGTCGCCAAGCTGCTGGCGGACATCGCCGAAGAACACACCCAGGTGATGCTCACGCGCGGTCAGGACCTTGTGGGGCGGGAGACCGAGCAGCTCGTCATCGCCTCCGTGAGCAACGAGGTACTCGGGCTGGGTGGGCTGGAAGCACTCCTCAAGAACCCTCAGATCGAGAACATCAACGTCAACGGCGACCGGGTCTTCGTCCGATACGCCGACGGCCGTCGTGAGCGCCTTCCCCCTGTCGTCGAGTCGGACGACGAACTCATCCGACTCATCCGGGGATTGGCCGCGCGCTCCGGAGTGGAAGAGCGCCGATTCGACCGTGGCAGCCCGGGCGCCAACTTCCAACTCCCGGGCGGCGAACGGGCCTTCGCCGTCATGGCGGTGACCACCCGCCCTACCTTGTCGATCCGCCGCCATCGTTTCCAGCGCGTCACCCTCGCCCAGCTGCGGAAGGCCGACACGATCGACCTGCGCCTGGAGGCATTTCTCGGCGCGATGGTGCGGGCCCGCAAGAACGTCCTGATCACCGGCGGCACGGCGATCGGGAAGACGACCATGCTCCGCGCCCTGGCCGCTGAAATCCCGTCGTGGGAGCGGCTGATCACCATTGAGGACGTCTTCGAGCTCCTTCTCGACGCTGATCCCGAGGCCCATCCGGACGTCGTGGCCATGCAGGCACGCGAGGCGAACATCGAGGGGCAGGGCGCGGTGAGCCAGGCCGAACTGGTGCGCTGGGCACTGAGGATGTCTCCGGACCGCGTGATTGTCGGCGAGGTCCGGGGGCACGAGGTGATCCCGATGTGCAACGCCATGAGCCAGGGCAACGACGGCTCCATGGGTACCCTCCACTCCTCCACGAGCCGCGGCGCGTTCACCAAGCTGGCCGCCTACGCGGTCCAGAGCCCGGAGCACCTGCCGTTGGACGCCACCAGTCTGCTGGTCGCCTCCGCGTTGGACTTCGTCGTTCATCTGGACAGGCCCCGCGACAACCCCGCCAGGCGAGTGCTCTCCTCGATCCGCGAGGTCGTGGGTGCCGACGACAAGCAGATCGTCTCCAACGAGGTCTTCCGTCCGGGCTCGGACCTGCGAGCCGTTCCCGGTGTGCCGCTGCGCGCGGGGACCCTCGAAGACCTGATCGCCGCGGGCTTCGACCCCGACACCCTCCAAGACGAGTAGTGAGGCGATGCACGTGAGCGGATACGTCATGCCGATGGGCCTGCTCGGCGTCGGCTTCGGCGCTGGAGTCGTTGTGCTGCTCCGAGCGGGACGAGGGGGTTCAGCCCCACCCGGAGTCCCGAAGCGGAGACAACGACAGCAGACCTTGCTCCAACGAGAGCGCGCACTCTGGTGGATGGCCGCAGCAGGATCCGCCGGACTGGTGGTGGGTGTAGCAACCGGCTGGGTGGTCGGCGGACTGTGGGCCGCCGTCGCGACCTGGACCCTGCCACGCATCCTCGGAACTACGGGTGTCAGCCGGCGGGACGTCGAACGGGTCGAAGGAATCGCCGGCTGGACCGAGATGCTGCGCGACACACTGGCCGCCGCGGCCGGCCTTGAGCAGTCCATCATGGCCACCGCACACACGGCACCCATCGGCGTACGACCGCAGATCCAGGGCCTGGCAGTGCGCCTCGCGAGCGGTCGACGGCTCGCCGCAGCACTACGACAGCTCGCGGACGAACTCGCCGACTCCACGGCCGACTTGGTGATCGGGGCCCTGATCCTGGCCTCCGAACATCAGGCCCGCCACCTTGCCTCGCTCCTCGGTGAACTGGCGGCCACCGCGCGTACGCAGGTCGAGATGCGTCAACGTGTCGAGGCGAGCCGCGCTCGGACCCGTACGACCGTCCGCGTCGTCGTCACCACCACGCTGGTCTTCGCAGGTGGACTCGTCCTCCTCAACCCCGTGTTCCTGGAGCCGTACGACACCGCCACCGGGCAATTGGTCCTGTTGTTGATCGGCACGGTGTTCAGCACGGCCTTCGCCTGGCTGAACCGCATGTCCCGCATCGAGCAGCCCGAGCGATTCCTCGCGCCCCGGCAACCCACCGGTGGTTCCGCCGACGCGATCGACGGCGCACGACGGGAGGCATCCCGATGAAGGCGCTCGTGTTGTTGTCCATAGGCGTCGGCCTGGGGCTGTGGACCATCGTGGTGTGGCTGGTTCCTCCGCGACCGTCCTTGGCCGCGCTGATCTCCCGCCTCAGCGCTCCACCAGCCCCGCCGTCCATCCTCACGACTGGGGACAGCGGATGGTCGGTCCGCCTCGGAAAGCCCTTTACCGGCTTGCTACGTTCCCTGGGGCTGCCGACACGCAGAGTCCGCCAGGACCTCGCAGTGGTCGGCCGCGAGACCGAGACGCATCTTGCGGAGAAGGCCGTGTTGACGGTGACCGGGTTGTTCCTGCCCGGCGCAGTCGAGCTGAGCCTCGCCCTAGGCGGGCGGCCCCTGCCGTGGGAAGTCCCGCTGGTCGCCACGCTCGCGGTGGGAGCGGCCGGTTTCCTCATGCCGGACGCAGTCGTACGGGCTGAGGCCGAGCGGCGACGAGCCGCCTTCCGCCATGCCTTGAGCGCCTACCTGAACCTCGTCCACATCCTGCTCGCCGGCGGCGCAGGCGTCGAAGGCGCACTGACCGACGCCGCCGAGGTCGGCGAGGGCTGGTCCTTCCAACAGCTGCGCCGGGCTCTGAACATGGCCCGGCTCACCCGCACTTCGCCCTGGACGACGCTGGGGCAGCTGGGCGACGAGCTCGACGTCGGGGAACTCGCCGAGCTGGCTGCAGCACTCGCCCTCGCCGGTACCGAAGGCGCGAAAGTACGAGCCTCGCTGGCCGCAAAGGCGGCGGCAATGCGCAGCCGCGAGGGCGCCGACGCCGAAGGACGGGCCAACGCCGCCACCGAGCGCATGGCCCTGCCCGGGATGTTGATGGCCATGGGCTTCGTGATGTTCGTGTTCTATCCGGCGCTCATCCAGATCAACGCCTCGCTATGACCCCGAACCAACGTCTGGAGGGAATCAGCCGTGTTGTTATCCCGGTCCCACCGGTCTCTACGGAACCGAGTGACCACCAGGGTCCGCAACATGCTCCGCGACGACCGGGGCGTGACGACGGAGCAGGTCATCTGGATCGCCTTCCTCGCCGCGCTCGCCCTGACCGTGACGGGCCTCTTCGGACCGCAGATCCTGGCCGCCGCCCGCAGCGTCACCTTCAAGTAGCCGTGCCGCCCGGTCGATTCGATGCCGGCGGAGGAACCGTCGAGATGGTCGTCATCCTCCCGTTGGTGTTCACCGTCGTCCTGCTGCTCGCCCAAGCCGCCGTGTACCTGCATGCCACCCACATCGCCCAGGCCACCGCGGCCCACGCCCTGGCGGTGACCCGGGTACAGGGCGGAACGGAGGAGGGTGGACGAGCGGACGCCGACCAGGTGCTGAACCAGCTCGGTCGTGGCCCGCTGCGCAGCGTGCAGGTCACGGTGAAACGAGGCGCCGAACAGGCGGAGGTCAACGTGGACGGGACGGCCGGCAGCGTCCTGCCGTTCCTCGACCTTCGGGTCCGGGCACGGTCGGTCGGTCCGGTGGAGGCCTTCGAACCTGGCGGTACACCGTGACACGGCCTGATCTCCTCGGCGCCCGGACCGGTGGTTGGTCTCCTGCTCGTACGAAAGATGAGGAACCGGATCAAGTCCACTACGACGTGGGATCGGCGACTGTGGAACTGGTGCTGCTGGCACCGCTGTTGGTCTCAGTGGTGTGGCTGATGATCTTCTGCGGGCGGATGACGGACTCCCGACTCCTTGTCGAGGACGTCGCCCATCAGGCAGCGAGGGCCGCGAGTTCGGCGCGCAGTGTTGCGGACGCCAACGTCGAGGCCCGTACGACGGCTCGCGAGGCGGTGCGCGATGCGGGCATCACCTGCGGATCCCTGGCCGTCGACGTGGCGGGCAGCGTGCAACCAGGTGGAACCGTCGAGGTCACGGTCACTTGTCACGTAGCTCTGAGCGACCTCGCGCTCCTCGAAGTACCTGGGGCCGCGACGCTCAGTGGCACCTTCTCCTCGCCGGTGGACGTGTACCGCGGCACCACGAACACGACGAAGGTGAAGGAGGCGACCGCCGATGAGACGCCTATGTAGATCGGCCCGCAGTGACGACGGCCAGATAACCGTGTTCGTCGTCGTCATCGTGGCCGCGGCCGTGATGTTCACCGGTCTTGTGCTGGACGGCGGGCTCGCTCTCGCCGCCAAGGTCCGAGCCATCGGCGAGGCACAAGAAGCAGCAAGACAGGGCGCACAGGCCATCGATCTGGATACGTACAGAACGGACGGAGCCCTACGGCTTGCTCCCCCAAAGGCCCGCACGCTGGCCCAGGACTACCTCGCTTCCACTACGGACACCGGCGATGTCACCGCGACCGAGGACACGGTCACGGTGACGGTCACCGCCCATCAGCACACCCAACTCCTAGGCCTGCTCGGCGTCCGATCGTTGACGGTGATTGGCACCGGCTCCGCCCATCCTGTCCGCGGCATAACCGTCCCCGACCCCTGACGCGTCTTGTCCATGCCCACGCGTCGTTCCCCTCGCGTCCCGCCGCAGAATCGACCAGGCATCGGTCTGCTTCTGCGTGCGGCATACGTGCTGCGTGGTCTGCTTGCAGCCACGGTGCTGACCGCCTTCATTTCCGGAATCCCCTGGGCCCTCGTTTACTACATCGGCTGGCCTCTGCCGCGAGATCTGCCGAGTCGGGCCGAGATCGAAACCACGCTCCTCGCGCCAATGACGACGAGTTTCCTGCTCGATGCGCTGGGCTGTGCTCTCTGGCCGGTGTGGGCGGCCTTCCTGATCGAGGTCGCCCGCGAGGTGGGGCGAGAGGTCCGTGTGCCTCGGCTGGCTCTTCCGAGGCCTGGCCCGCTCCGCGCGGTGGCCGCACTGCTCGTCGGCATGGTCATCGTCGCGCTGCTCTCTCAGCGGAACGCCGTACCGTCGCCGACGGCCAGAATCGAAGTTGCCTCGACAGCGAATTCCTCAACTGAGCTTGATGCAGCGAGAGTTGGGTCTATTCAAGTCGCCGGTGATCCAGCGGAACCACGACGTGCCGGCAAACCCACCACCGTCGAAGTGCGTCCGCCCCGTGATGGCATCCACGACAGTCTGTGGCGTATCGCCGACCGCACCCTTGGTGATGGGAACCGGTGGCCCGAGATCTACGCCCTCAATCGCGGGCGACCTCAGCAAGGCGGGGGAGCCCTGACGCGTCCCGACCTGATTCGCCCCGGCTGGACGCTGCGCCTGCCCACTGAGCGTTCCGCCCCGGGCTCCCACCACTCGGGACACAGCAAGCCGACTGGTCCGGCTCCAGCGCCCCGCCCGTCGAACACCGCGCACACCAGCGAGCCGAGCCCTTCACCAAAGACGGGGAGTTCGCCAACGCCCGCCAACCCGTCCCCACCGTCGTCACCAGCACCCGCTCGGCACCTGCACGGATATCCCGGAATCGGGCTGTTCACCGGTGCGTTCGTGGGCGTGGGGTTCGCAGGGCTGATCGTGGCTGCGTTACTGATCGTTCGGCGTCGTCGGCGCGTTGTTTACCGCCCGGGCAGCGGAGACCGCGGTGATCTGGCCCTGGCACCGGTCATACGCGCCCTGCACCTGGCTGAAGGGACCGGGAGCGAGACAGGTACAGAGGAACCCGACCCCTCGACGCAGGTAGACCCGTCCGGGCAACGCCGGGTCATCGGTATCAAGGACGGACAGGCTCTCGCCTGGGACCTCGCCCGAACCCGTGGTCTCGGTCTCACCGGTCCAGGAGCGCTCGGCGCCGTTCGCGCCCTGTTGACCAGCATGCTGGCCGAATCGCGTCAACCGGCTCAGAACCCCATAGAACTCCTCGTTCCCGCGTCTGACGCCGATCTGCTGTTCGGCGAGCGCGGCGGGGGCTCCACCCACTTGCACGTCGTGGACGATCTCGACGCAGCGATGGACGGGATGGAGAGGGGGCTTCTGACACGTACTCGGAGCCACATGAACGTGCTCTCCGCAAGGGATGAGGCCGAGCCACACCCAACCGACCTGGTGCTCATCGCGACCCCGGACTCGCGCGCAGCGCCCCGCCTACAGGCCATTCTCGACAACGGCTCCACGTTCGGAATGGCAGGAATCCTGCTCGGCCCATGGCGGCCAGGAGCCAGTGCTCATGTAGGGCCGGACGGCACCGTGTTGGACACCAACCTCTCCACCGCGGACGGGCTGATCGGCGGTCGGCTCTTCACCCTGCCGACACGCGATGCCCACGCGCTGCTGGACCTGCTTTCCGAGGCACAACCGGAGACCTCGCCTTCGTCGGCACTACCCCCACGCGCTATGACTGAAGAACCGGGACGTGCGACCGTCTCGGCTCCACCGAGCCCTTGGGGTGCCGACGGTCCAGTCCACTCCGACTCGGCGCTCTCAACGCAGCCTCGCCGAACGCACGGCGTCGCCAACGGACAGGGCCCCACGAGTCTGAAGCCGCTACAGCTCGCCGTCCTCGGAGACGTACGCCTGACACATCATCAATCGGACGGCCACGAGCACGCCGACTTGAGTAACGTCCTCACACCCAAGCAACGGGAAATCCTTGCCTACTTGGCCCTCCACCGCGACGGAGCTCGACGCGAGGCATTGGTGGCGGCTATCTGGCCCGAGGCTCCCCAACAACGCCCGTACAACAGCTTCCACGCGACCTTGAGTCAACTCCGGCGGGCCCTGCGCACAGCGACTCACGACACATTTGGTGACGTCACGGTCCACGACGACGGACGCTACTTCTTGGACGCCTCCCAGGTCACCGTCGACCTGTGGCACGTGACGGACACCCTGGCCGTGAGCCGTCAGGGCGTGAGCGAACTCGACTACCGGCCCTCCGTGGAACGAGCGGTCGACCTGTACTCCGGCGACTTCGCCACCGACGTCACTGCGGAGTGGGCCGAGGAACCGCGAGAAGCCTTCCGACGCGACGTGTTGGACGCGGTCAGCGCCCTCGTACGCCTACTCCGGGACGGCGAACCAGAGCGGGCCCTGGCCTTGTTGGAGCGTGTGCGCAGGATCGACCCCTACAACGAGGCCATCTACCGCGACATCGCCCGCTTCCAGGCCCACCTCGGCCGGCACGATGCCGTCCCTCGCACACTCCATCTGCTGACAACGACCCTCGCGGGGATCGACGAACAACCGAGCCGGGAGACCAGAGCCCTGTTCGTAGCGCTCCAGCGGCGTGAGGCCGAGGACTGGGGGAGCAACGGTGGCGGAACCAGGTAGCGATGGGGTCACACACTGGCGTTCAACGATTCGGATCTGCCGCATGCCGACGTTCCCTGGCTCGATCGAGTAGGCCAGGATGAGTTTCGGCCCACAAGGCCAACTCGGCTGCTCCGGCGAGTAACTCTCTTGCAGCCAACGACAGTTCGTATGTTGCGCGGTATGGGAATGAGGGTTCACGACTGTGGGTGACGAGTTCCCCTTGCTCCAGGCGTCGAAGCGTCCGGTTCAGCGGGCTGTCTTGAAGGAGGCGATGCTTTTTGCGGGACCATCCCGTGTCGGCCTCTCCGGCGCGAATGCTGTTGAG
Source organism: Streptomyces sp. NPDC058469 (assembly GCF_042721125.1). Classification (NCBI taxonomy): domain Bacteria; kingdom Bacillati; phylum Actinomycetota; class Actinomycetes; order Kitasatosporales; family Streptomycetaceae; genus Streptomyces; species Streptomyces sp. NPDC058469. The sequence goes on along the minus strand of NZ_JBHXME010000143.1, from coordinate 163 downwards.
CAGAATCGTGTACTGAAGTGGTCCGGCATGCAGAGCCACGAGTACATCCCAGGTCCATTCCCCAGTCACTAAGCGTTGTCCCGTAAATGATCTTTGACGTGCTGGATGACCTGCCTGTTTCTCCGTCACCCGGCAAGGGTGAGGTTGTGCAGTCGGGCGATGC
>NZ_JBHXME010000142.1:0-29245 GCF_042721125.1 Streptomyces sp. NPDC058469 | reverse complement strand
GGCGCCACGCGCCGCCCCCGTTCTGAACGGCTCCCCGCACACGGGGCCGCCGGTGCCCGTGTGGCCGGGGACGCCGATGCCGTTGGGGGCCCGGTTCCGGGTCGGCCCGGACGGGGTGGCGGGCACCAACTTCGCGCTGTGGGCGGGGGGTGCGGAGGCGGTCGAGCTGTGCCTGTTCGACCCGGAGGGCGTGGAGACCAAGGTCCCGCTCACCGAGCTGACGCACGAGATCTGGCACGGCTTCCTGCCGGACGTCATGCCGGGACAGCGCTACGGCTTCAGGGTGCACGGCCGCTGGGACCCGTGGACCGGCGCCCGCTGGAACCCGGCGAAGCTGCTCCTCGACCCGTACGCGCGGGCGGTGGACGGTGCCATAGAAAATTTGCACAGCGGGCTGCCGCCCGAGGTGTACGCGCACGTCCGTGACTGGCCGCAGCAGCAGGTCGCGGACACCGTGCGCGACGACCGGGACTCCGCGCCCTACGTCCCGAAGGGCGTCGTGGTCCACGACGACACGACCGACGACGAGTGGATGGACGACCGCCGACCGAAGACACCGTGGGCGGACTCGGTGATCTACGAGCTGCATGTGGGCGGCTTCACCAAGCTGCACCCCGGCATACCGGAGGAACTCCGGGGCACCTACGCCGGGTTGGCGCACCCGGCGGCGATCGAGCACCTGGTGAAGCTGGGCGTGACGGCCGTGGAACTGCTGCCCGTCCACCAGTTCGCACACGAGGACCATCTGCTGCGCAAGGGCCTGAAGAACTACTGGGGTTACAACTCCATCGGCTACTTCGCCCCGCACGCGGCCTACGCGGCGACCGGCACCGCGGGGCAGCAGGTCGGCGAGTTCAAGCGGATGGTGCGGGCCCTGCACGAGGCCGGTATCGAGGTCATCCTCGACGTGGTCTACAACCACACCGCGGAAGCAGGCGAGTTGGGCCCGATGTTGTCGTTGAAGGGCATCGACAACCGCGGCTACTACCGCCTCCAGAGCGACGCCCGCCGCTACACGGACTACACCGGCTGCGGCAACACCCTGCACGTCGTCCAGCCGCACGTGCTCAGGCTCATCACCGACTCCCTGCGCTACTGGGTCACCGAGATGGGCGTCGACGGCTTCCGCTTCGACCTCGCGGCGGCGCTGGCCCGCTCGATGCACGACGTCGACATGCTGTCCCCGTTCCTCGCCGTGATCGCTCAAGACCCGGTGCTACGACGGGTGAAGCTGATCGCCGAGCCCTGGGACGTCGGCTCGGGCGGCTACCAGGTGGGCGCGTTCCCGCCCCTGTGGACGGAGTGGAACGACCGTTACCGCAACGCCGTCCGGGACTTCTGGCGGGGCGCGCTGCCGGACGTACGGGACCTCGGGTACCGCCTGTCGGGGTCGAGCGACCTGTACGCGTGGGGAGGCCGTCGCCCCTACGCCTCGGTCAACTTCATCACGGCGCACGACGGTTACACGCTGCGGGACCTGGTGTCGTACGAACGCAAGCACAACGAGGCCAACGGCGAGGGCAACCGGGACGGTTCCGACGACAACCGCTCCTGGAACTGCGGGGTCGAGGGTGAGACGGACGACGAACGCGTAAAAGCGCTCCGGCGACGGCAGTTGAGGAACCTTCTCACCACCCTCCTCCTCTCCACGGGCGTGCCGATGCTGGTCGCGGGCGACGAGCTGGGGCGCACGCAGCGGGGCAGCAACAACGCCTACTGCCAGGACAACGAGATCAGTTGGGTGGACTGGAGTCTGCGGGAGGACCCCGGCTGGCGTGCGCTGACCGACCTCACCGCCCGGCTGATCGACCTGCGCCACCGCCACCCGGTGCTGCGCCGCCGGGCGTTCTTCTCCGGGCGGGCCCATTCGGCGGACGGCATAAGGGACTTGGCCTGGTTCACCGCGCGCGGCGCGGAGATGACGGAACGGGACTGGTACGCGCCCGCCGCCACCCTGGGTATGTACCTCTCCGGCCGGGACATCCCCGGCCGCGACGAACGCGGCGCCCCGATCGTCGACGACAGCTTCCTCGCCGTCCTGCACGCGGGCCACCGGCCGGTGAGCTTCGTGCTGCCGGGGCCGCCGTGGGCTGAGCGGTACGAGGTGGTCGTCGACACGTCACGGGAGGAGCAGGGCGCGGCGCCGGGGGTGGTGCACCGGGCGGGGGCGGCGATCACGGTGCCGGCGCGGGCTGTGCTGTTGCTGAAGGTGGCCGGCTGAGCGCGTCAGCCGAGGATCCCCCGGTCGTACGCCACCGCGACGGCCGCCGCGCGGTCCTTGACGCCCAACTTGCCGTACAGGTGGGTGAGATGGGTCTTCACGGTCGCCTCGCTGATGAAGAGTTCGCGGGCGATCTCGCGGTTGGACGTGCCCTTGGCGACCAGGGCCAGGACCTCGCGTTCGCGGGCGGAGAGCGGCTCGTTGCCGGGGGTCTGGGGGCTGCGGACCGCGGAGACCAGGCGGGAGGCGACGGCGGGTGAGAGGACCGTGCGGCCTTCCGCCGCCGCGCGGACGGCGGTGAAGAGTTCGTCGCGCGGGGCGTCCTTCAGCAGGTAGCCGGTCGCGCCCGCCTCGATCGCGGGGAGCGTGTCGGAGTCGGTGTCGTACGTCGTCAGGACGAGCACCTTCGCGCGGGCGGCGCGGCGGGTCAGCTCGCGGATGGCGTCGACGCCCGCGCCGCCCGGCATGCGCAGGTCCATCAGGATGACGTCCGGGTCGAGGTCTGCGGCCCGCTCCACGGCCTCGACGCCGTTGGACGCCTCGCCCAGGACGCGGAATCCGGGCGCGGACTCGAACATGCCGCGCAGACCGTCCCGTACGACGGGATGGTCGTCGACGATCAGCAGGGAGATCAGCAACTCGTCACTCATGGCGGACCAACGGTACGCGAGCCGACAGCGCCGTGCCGTGACCGGGCTCGGACTCGATCGCGAGGGAGCCCGCGATGCGTTCGGCGCGGGCGCGCATGCCGTCGAGGCCGAAGCCGCCGGCGCGGGTGCGGTCGGGCAGCGCGAGCGGGTCGAAGCCCTGGCCGTCGTCGCGGATGTCGAGGATGACCTCGTCGCCCAGGAAGCTGAGCGTCACACCGACGCGGCCGGCCCGGGCGTGCCGGGCCGCGTTCGACAGGGCCTCCTGGGCGATGCGCAGCAGGGTCGCGGAGACCTCGTCGTGGAGCTGCTCGGTGGTGCCGGTGACGGTGAACTCGGCGCGGACGTCGGTGCGTTCGCCCCACTCCGCGACCGTGTTCTTCAGCGCCTCGGGCAGTCCGTCGTTCTCCAGCGCGATGGGGGCGAGGTTCTGCACGGAGCGGCGGGCCTCGCCGAGGCTGTGCCGGGCGAGGGTGGAGGCGCGTTCGAGGTGAGTGCGGGCGGTCGTCAAGTCCGGCGCGTTCGCCACGACTTGGAGCTGGGCGATGATGCCGGTGAGGCCCTGGGCGATGGTGTCGTGGATCTCGGCGGCCAGTCGGCGGCGCTCGTCGGCGACCCCGGCCTCCCTTGCCTGGACGAGGAGTTGGGCGTGCAGGGCGGCGTTCTCGTCGAGGGCCTGCTGGAGCGCCGTGTTGGTGCGTTCGAGTTCGGTGATGGTCTCGGTGCGCTCGCGGGAGCGCTGTGTCTCCGCCTGGGTGAGATGCGCGATCGCCATCTGCAGACCGGAGTTGGCGGCCACGAGCGCCGCGAAGAGGATCCATTGGACCGCGCTCCCGAACGGCAGCCCGCCGGCCTGCGCTCCGGCCACGGTGACCGCGCTCGCGAACAACCCGACCCGCTGGGACACCGTGCCCGGGATCAGTTCGTCGGCGTCCATGAAGCCGGAGGCGGCGTAGAACGCGAAGAACGGGTCGATCCAGGTGAGGGCGAAGGCGATGACCCAACGGACGACGTAGTACGCCGTCCCCGCCCGCGACGGGGTCCGGCCTCGGCCGGGGCGGCGGGCACGGGTGCAGTGCCACCACAGCTGGAGGACGAGCGCGGCACCGGCCAGGGCCCAGCCGGCCCACCACTCGGCGGTGGAGTAGTCGAACAGACCGGAGGAGGCGAGCGCGAGGACGACACTGATGCCGAGCAGCCCGTACGGCCCCCAGGTGTGCAGCTGCTCCCAGCGCCGCTCGATCTGGCCGTCCTTGATGGTCATCTCCCCAGTCTGCACGGCCGCTTCCCCTACTCCCAGCGGAACCAGCGCGAGGCGCCGGCCGTCAGCAGCACGGTCCAGGCGACCAGCACGCCCAGGTGGGCCCAGCCCGGCCAGTCTCCCGCCGCCGCCCGGTTCAGGGCCTCGGCGGCGGCGCCGAACGGCGTGTAGCCGACGACCCGGGCGAGCGTGTCCGGCATCGACTGCACCGGGATCCACACCCCCGCGCAGAACATCATCGGGAAGAACACGGCCGACCCGATCGCACCCGCGATCTTCGTCGTCCGGGACAGCGCGGACACCACCGCTCCCAGCGCGAGCGCGGCCAGGACCGCGAGGACCAGGGCGAGGAGGTAGCCGCCGGGCTGCTTCGGCAGTCGTACGTCGAAGGCCAGCCGTCCGACGATCAGCGCGCACAGGGCGGAGGCCGGGGCCGCCGTGCCGTAGACCACCATCTGGGCGGAGAGCAGAGCCGTGGGCCGGACCGGGGTGGCGGACATGCGGCGGAGGATGCCGCGTTCGCGGTAGCCGGTGAGGTTCTGCGGCATCGACTGGAGCGCGCCGACGATCATGCCGAGCAGGACGGTGACCGGGACGTACACGTCGACGGTGCGCAGGCCGCCCAGGTCCGCCTCGTGGTGGCGGAAGCCCGGGATGGAGCCCAGGATCACCAGCAGCAGGGTGGGGAAGAGCAGGATCCAGAAGAGGGCACCCGGTTCGCGGCGGAAGAGCCTCAACTCGGTGCGCAGGACGGCCGTGTTCATGCGGTGACCTCCGTCAGGTCCAGGAACGCGTCGTCCAACGTGGCGTCGGACACGCGGAGTTGGTGGGCGGTGATGTGGTTGCGGGCGAGCAGCGTGATGACGGCGTTGACGGTCTCGTCGGAGCCGGAGAGCGTGATCCGGCCGTCCTTGCGCGCCACGGACGTGAGCGCGGGGAGCACGTTCAGGTCACCGTCGTCCAGGGGGCCGGAGGGTGTGAAGCTGATGACCGTGGAGCCCGCCGAGCGCCGGATCAGCCCGTCCGGGGTGTCCAGGGCGGCGACTCGCCCCTTGTCGATCACGGCGATCCGATCGCAGAGCCGCTGTGCCTCCTCCATGAAGTGGGTGACGAGCAGGACGGTGACCCCGCTCGCCCGCACGTCCTCGATGAGCTGCCAGGTGTCACGGCGGGCGCGCGGGTCGAGGCCGGTGGTCAGTTCGTCGAGGACGACGACCCGGGGGTTGCCGATCAGCGCGAGCGCGATGAACAGGCGCTGCTTCTGGCCGCCGGACAGCTTCGCGAAGCGGGTGGTGAGCTTCGCGGTCAGCCCGAGGCGCTCGGCGAGGGGCTGCCAGTCGGCGGGGTGCGGATAGAAGGACGCGTACAGCTCCAGCGCCTCGCGGACGGTGAGCTTGGCCTGGAGCTCGCTCTCCTGGAGCTGGGCGCCGAGGACACGGGCGACCTCCTCGTGGTCGGCGACGGGGTCGAGGCCGGTGACGCGGACCCGGCCCGCGTCCGGGACGCGCAGGCCCTCGACGCACTCGACGGTGGTGGTCTTGCCGGCGCCGTTCGGGCCGAGGATCCCGAAGATCTCGCCCTCCTCGACGGCGAACGAGACACCGTCGACGACGGCCCGGCCGCCGTAGGACTTCCGTAGTGCGGTGACTTCGATGACTGGTGTGGCTGGCATGTTCCGAGGGTCCCGCCGGGGCCGGGTCAGGCACATCGGCCATCGCGCTCGAAGGGGCATCAACCGATCGGTTGATGTCCCGCTACGACTCCCCACGCGACCCCTGGTCGGCCAAAACTCGGTGGGCACTGTCAGTGGTGGTCCGTAGGCTCGCCCGTGATGTCGACGACACATGCAACCACCAAGGACCGTTCCGCCGTCCGTACGCTCGCGCGGCTGTGGCCGTACGTCCGGCCGGTGCGGGTACGGCTGTTCGCCGCGGCCGGGGTCGCCGTCGTCGCGTCCTGTACGGGGCTGGTGTTCCCGCTCGTCCTGAAGTGGATGGTGGACGGGCCGGTCGCCGACCGGGACACGGCGGGCGTGTGGCTCGGGGCGCTGTATCTGCTGCTGCTCGGGATCGCGGAGGCGGGGCTGTTCGGGCTGCGGCGGTGGCTGGTCGCGCGGCCGTTGTCGCATGTCGAGGCGGAGATGCGGGCGGATCTGTTCCGGCATCTGCAGCGGCTGCCGGTGTCCTTCCACGACAGGTGGCCGTCGGGCCAGCTCCTGTCCCGGGGCACGACCGACCTGATGCTGCTGCGCATGTTCCTCGCCTTCCCGCTGACGTTCCTGCTGGTCAACGCGGTGACGATCCTGGTGGGCGTGGTCATCATGCTGCTCCAGGACTGGACGCTGGGGCTGGTGATCCTCGGGCCCGCCATACCGGTGGTCATCACGTGCGTGGTCTTCGAGCGGCGGTACGCGCACGTGGCGCGCCTCGCGCAGGACCAGGTCGGCGACCTGACGACGGTCGTCGAGGAGAGCGTGCTCGGCATCCGGATCATCAAGGGCTTCGGCCGCCACCGCAGCCAGGCGCGGGCCTTCCGCGAACTGTCCCGGACCCTGCGCGGCACCGAACTGCACAAGGCCCGGCTGCTCGCCATGATCTGGGGTGTCATCGTCACCCTGCCGGAGCTGGCGCTCGGGGCGACGCTGGTACTGGGGACGGTGCAGGTCGCGGACGGCAACCTGTCGGCGGGAACGCTGGTGGCGTTCCTGTCCACGGCACTCGCGCTGCGCTGGCCGGTGGAGTCGATCGGCTTCCTGCTGGCGATGAGCCAGGAGGCGGCGACGGCCACGGAGCGGTTCTTCGAGGTGATGGATGTGGCGCCGGAGATCGATGTGACGCCCTCGGGGGAGGCGCCCCAAAGGGGCGCGGGGCTGTATCGATATGCGGCTCCGCCGCGGAGCGTGACCAGCTCCCACCGGCCCGCACCCGAAAACGACGGCATCCGTTTCTCCACCGTCTCCTTCCGCTACCCCGACGCCCCACCCGATTCCCCACCGATCCTCGACCACATCGACCTGCACATCAGACCCGGCGAGTCCATGGCCCTCGTCGGCGCCACCGGCACCGGCAAGACCACACTCACCGCACTGGTCCCCCGCCTCCACGAGGTGACGTCGGGCCGCATCACACTGGACGGCGAGGACATCACGGCCATGTCCCGCCAAACGCTGCGCGCCATGGTCGCCGTGGCCTTCGAGGAACCGACGTTGTTCTCGGCGAGTGTGGGGGAGAACGTACTCATGGGAGCCGAAGAGGGCGCGGGAGAGCCCGAGTTGGAGCGCGCACTGGCCGTCGCCCAGGCCGACTTCGCGCACGCGTTGCCGCACGGCACGGACACCCAGGTCGGCGAACAGGGCCTGAGCCTCTCCGGCGGCCAGCGCCAACGCCTCGCGCTGGCAAGGGCGGTGGTCGGCAAACCCCGCTTCCTGGTCCTCGACGACCCGCTCTCCGCGCTGGACGTCCACACGGAGGCCGCCGTTGAGGCCGCCCTCCGCCAAGTCCTCGCCGACACCACGGCGTTGATCGTGGCCCACCGCCCGTCCACGGTCCTGCTGGCCGACCGCGTGGCCCTGCTGTCCGACGGCCGCATCACGGCGGTGGGCACGCACCAGGAACTCCTGCGGACGAACGCGGAGTACGCGCATCTCATGTCGGGGGTCGAGCACCAGGGGGACGAACGATGACCGCGGCCACCACCTCCGCCCCCACCACCGGCGACGACGACCACGAACCCCCGCGCCCGCCCGCCGCAGGCGACCCCTTCGATCACGACGTCCTGCCCACTCCCCCGGGCGCGACCGCCGCGCTCCTGCGTTCGCTGCTCGCCCCGATGAAGGCGCGGGTCGCCGTCACGACCCTCCTCCTGCTGCTCCAGCAGGCGGCCGTGCAGATGGGCCCGCTGCTGGTGGCGTACGCCATCGACCGGGCGGTGCCCGCGTTCCGCGATCACGACCGCGGTCCGCTGATCGCCGTCGGAGCGGGCTATTTGCTCTGCGCGCTGATCTCCGGCGGGCTGCAGTACGCGTTCATCGGTGCCTCCGCGCGCGTCAACCAGGACGTGCTGCTCGATCTGCGCGGCCGTATCTTCCGGCACGCGCAGGCGCTCAGCATCGACTTCCACGAGCGGTACACGTCCGGCCGGCTCATCTCCCGTTCCACCACGGACATCGAGGCCCTGCGCGAACTGCTCAGCGAGGGGCTCCAGGAACTGATCACGGTCATCCTGTCGTTCGTGTACATCTCGGCGATGCTGCTCTGGCTCGACCTGGGTCTCGGCGCGGTCGCGGTGGCGTCGTTCGCGCCGTTGTACCTGCTGGTGCGGGTCTACCAGCGGCGCGCGGTGCGGGTGTACGCGGTGCGGTCCACGGCGATCGCGCGCGTGATCGTGAAGTTCGTGGAGACGTTGAACGGCATCCGCCCGGTGCGCGCGTTCCGCCGCGAGGACGTGAACGACGCCGACTTCGCGGTCCTCAACCGACAGCACGAACGGTCCAACGGCAACGCCCTGTTGGAGATGGCCCGCTATGTCACCGGCTCCCGCCTCGTCGCCAACACGGCCGTCGCGGTGATCGTGCTGTGGGGCGCGACCCGGGTCGCGGACGGCTCACTGGAGCTGGGCGTGCTGGCCGCCGCGGTGCTGTACCTACGGCGGCTCTACGACCCGATCGACCGGCTCGGCATGTTCCTCAACTCGTACCAGTCGGCCGCCGCCTCCCTGGAGAAGATCGCGGGTCTCCTCGCCCAGGTCCCGTCCGTCCCCGAACCCTCAACACCTGTGCAGCTCCCGGCACTTGAGTCGGAACAGCCCGGCCGTGAGGTCGTCTTCGACGGTGTCCGCTTCGCCTACCGCACCGGCGGCGAGGTCCTGCCCGTCTTCGACCTCGCCCTCCCCGCCGGCCAGACCGTCGCCGTCGTCGGCTCCACCGGCGCCGGCAAGTCCACCCTGGCCAAGCTGCTGGCCCGTTTCTACGACCCCTCGGACGGGCGGGTCCTGCTCGACGGCGTCGACCTGCGCGAGCTGTCCGCGCCCGAACTGCGGCGCGGGGTGGTGATGGTGACGCAGGAGGCGTTCCTGTTCTCCGGCACGGTCGCCGAGAACATCGCGATCGGCCGCCCGGACGCACCCCGCGAGGAGATCGAGCGGGCCGCGAAGGCGATCGGCGCGCACGACTTCATCAGCGCGCTGCCCGACGGCTACGACACGGACGTACGCAAACGGGGTGGCCGTATCTCGGCCGGTCAGCGCCAACTCGTCGCGTTCGCACGGGCGTTGCTCGCCGACCCCGCCGTCCTCATCCTCGACGAGGCGACCAGCTCCCTCGACATCCCGGGCGAACAGGCCGTACAGCGCGCCATGTCGACGGTCCTGCGCGGCCGTACGGCGGTCGTGATCGCCCACCGGCTGTCCACGGTCGAGATCGCGGACCGGGTGCTGGTCATGGAACACGGCCGGGTCGTCGAGGACGGCACACCGGCCGAACTGATCGCGGGCACCGGACGGTTCGCGGATCTGCACCGGGCTTGGCGGGACAGCCTGGCGTGAGCGCGGTGTCCGGAACCCAGGGAAACCACACCTCGCCGATACTCCCCTCGCCCTCCTCGCCGCGATCGACGACGAACGCCGACTCCAGGCGCTCCTCGTCCGCGTAGAAGGACAACGCCCCGCCCGTCAGCACGTGCAGCGGCCCGTCGTAGTCGAAGAGCCCTTCGCCGCCGAACTCCTCGTCCTCACCCAGCAGTTCGGGATCGATACCGGCCGCCGCCAGCATGGCCCGGAGGTCCCCGGTGACCGCCAATTCATCGAAGCCCTCAACCGCCAGGTCCGGAGCCCCGGGCATCGCGACCAGGATCTTCAAGTAAGCCGCCCCGAAGTCCCGTTCGCAGACGGCGACGATCCTGGCGTCGGGATGCCCCAACCGCGACGGAGCCTTCTCACGGCGGATCGCCGCGACGGACGACAGGGACAACACGGCCGCCCTCGCCGCCTCCGCGTCCTGGGCCGTGGCGGGCGGCCGTTCGTCGGGCCGGAGCGGGTAGGCGAAGGGGGGATGGACGACGACCGGATGCGCGTGCCCGGCGACTGCCCGATCGGTCTGATCTCCGGCATCGCGAGCGCCCTCGCCGTGGCCGACGGAGCGCTCGTGTGTTGACATCCTCCGCCTCTTAAAAGAGAGGGATTCCAACCCAGGCGGGTTGAGGTTCACGGGCGTTCGAGCGGCTGGTGGCCGCTGTCGCCCCTCCGGCACCGGCGGTACGCCTGGGGCGGGGGATCCCGCCCTGCCCTGCCGCGACATTGACTGCTGCGTTCTCATCGGCGTTGCAGGTGAACCCGCAGGACACGCAGACGAAGTCGGCTTGACGGGCCGGTACGCGCAGCCTGCGTACCGGCTCCTTCGCACGCGATATTCGATGGGCAACCGCACTCACGCTCGGTAATCTTCGTTGTCTCCAACCACACCCGGACCGCTTTCGGCTGCGCGCCCTCGGCAGCCTGAGCAAGGAGGCACATGATCGACGCGTACGAGGATCCCGGGACACCCGACTGTCGGGGCGGCTGGCGGTTCCTGTGGTGGCTGGTGCGGCGGCAGCCGGGGCGGGCGGTGTCCGGGGCGCTGCTGTCGAGCGTCTGGATGGTGCTGATGGCGGCGGCGCCGTATCTGATGTCCCGAGCGGTCGACGACGGGCTGGTGCCGGGCGACCTGGGCGCGCTGGCCTGGTGGACCGGGGTGCTGTTCGCGGTCGGCGCGGTCAACTCGTGGCTGAGCATCATGCGGCACCGCACGATGACCCGGGTCCGGATCGACGCCAACTTCCGCACGGTCAAGCTGATCGTCGGCCAGACGGTCCGGCTGGGCGCCGTGCTGTCGCGACGGGCGCAGGCCGGCGAGGTGATCACGACCGGCGTCGGCGACGTATGGACGATCGCCCAGTCCCTGACCGTCGTCGGCCCCGGCTTCGGCGCCCTCGTCGTCTACGGCGTGGTCGCCGGCGTGCTGCTGTCGATCTCGGCGCCGCTCGCGGCCGTCGTACTGCTGGGTGTGCCGGTGATCGCGTTGCTCGCGGGACCGTTGACGCTGCGCCTGCAGAGCGTGGAGACGGAGTACCGGGAGCGGCAGAGCGTGCTGACCGCGCGCATCGGGGACCTCGCGGGCGGCCTGCGCGTCCTCAACGGCCTGGGCGGCAAAGGGCTGTTCGCGGACGCGTTCCGCCGTGACTCGCAGCGGCTGCGCGTGCAGGGGTACCGGGTGGGCTCGGTGGCCAGCTGGGTGCAGGCGATCGGGGTGGGGCTGCCGACGCTGTTCCTCGCCGTGGTGACCTGGCTCGCGGCCCGGCTGGCGGCCCAAGGACAGCTCTCCATCGGTGAGTTGGTCGCCGTGTACGGCTATGTGGCGGTCCTGATCGGCCCGGTGGCCTTCTTCGTGCAGATGGTCTACGAGCTGAGCCGGGGCGTGGTGGCCGCGCGGAGGGTCGTAGGGCTGCTGCTGCTCGAACCCGTGCCGGACACCGGGGAGTTGGCCGCGCCCGCCGAACCGGCCGCTCTGCACGATCCCGACTCCGGGGTGCGGGTGCTGCCGGGGCGGCTGACCGCGCTGGTCGGTGCGCGGCCCGCCGACGCGCTGGCGGTGGTCGACCGGCTCGGGCGGTACGCGCCGTCCGTGGCGACCTGGGGCGGGGTGCGGCTCGACGGGATTCCGCTGGACCAGGTGCGGGCGCGGATCCTGGTCGCCGACAACGAGGCCGACCTGTTCGCCGGACCGCTGACGGAGGTGGTCTCCGGGCGCCGGGAGCGGCCGGCGGAGGCGGTGGCGCAGGCCGTGCACGCGTCCGCCGCCGACGACATCGTGCAGGGGCTGCCGGAGGGGCTGGACTCGGCGGTGGCCGCGCAGGGGCGCAGCCTCTCCGGGGGACAGCGTCAACGGGTGCGGCTGGTAAGGGCGTTGCTCGCCGAACCCGAGGTGCTGCTCGCGGTGGAGCCGACCTCGGCGCTCGACGCGCACACGGAGGCGGCGGTCGCGCGGCGGCTGCACGCCGAGCGCACGGGCCGTACGACGGTGGTCACCACGACGTCCCCGCTGGTCCTCGACCACGCGGACACCGTGCACTACCTGGTCGACGGCAAGGTCGCGGCCAGCGGCGGCCATCGCCGCCTGCTGGCGGAGGAACCCGGCTACCGCGCGCTGGTGGCCCGGGACGCGGACGCGGAGGAGGTCGTACGGTGACGCAATCCACCCTGGCGAAGGGTCAACTGCCGGTCGCGGGACGGGCGGACGTACGGCGGGCCGCGCTGCGCCTGATCCGGGCCGACCGGCGGGCGTTCGTCGTCGTGCTGGTGGTGAACGCGCTGGCGGCCGGGGCCGGACTGGCCGGGCCGTGGCTGCTCGGGCGGATCGTGGACGAGGTGCGGGCCGGGGCCGGGGTGGGGGTCGTGGACCGGCTGGCCCTTGTCATCGTGGCGTGTGCGCTGGCCCAGTTGCTGCTGGCGCGGTGGGCGCGGTACGTGGGGCACCGGTTCGGTGAGCGCACGCTGGCGCGGGTCCGGGAGGACTTCGTCGACCGGGCGCTGGCGCTGCCCGCGTCGGTGGTGGAGCGGGCCGGGACGGGTGATCTGACCGCGCGCGGTACGGCGGACGTGGCGATCGTGGGGACGACTCTGCGCGATGTCGGGCCCGATCTGCTGGTCAACTCGGTGCAGGCGCTGTTCGTCATGGGCGCGGTGTTCGTGCTCGACCCGCTGCTGGGGCTGTTCGGGGTGCTGGGGCTCACGCCGGTCTGGTTCGCGCTGCGCTGGTATCTGCGCCGGGCCCGGGACGGCTATCTCGCGGAGGGCGCGGCCAATTCGGAGGTCGCCGAGATCCTCACGGCGACCGTGGCCGGGGCCCGCACGGTGGAGGCGTTCCGGCTCCAGGAGCGGCGGGTGACCGCGAGCCGGGACACACTGCGGACGGCGCTGCGGAGCAGGCTGTACACGCTGTTCCTGCGGACGGTGTTCTTCCCGGCGGTCGAGGTGTCGTACACGATCCCGGTGGCGGGCGTGCTGTTCGTCGGCGGGTGGCTGCACGGGCGCGGGGAGGTGGGCCTGGGTGCGGTGGTGGCCGCGGCGCTGTATCTGCGGCAGTTCACCGAACCGCTGGACCAGATCCTGATGCGGATCGAGCAACTGCAGAGCAGCGGCGCCTCGTTCGCCCGGGTGGAGGGGCTGGCCCGGGCGCCCCGCGCGGAGGGCGACGGCGACGCCCCGGCTCCGGCGGACGACCGGATCGACGTGACGGGCGTGCGGTACGCCTACGAGCGCGGCGGCGAGGTGCTGCACGGCGTCGACCTGACCGTACGGCCGGGTGAACGGCTCGCTGTGGTCGGCCCATCGGGCGCCGGGAAGACCACGCTGAGCCGGCTGCTGGCGGGCGTCGACGCGCCGACCGAGGGCACGGTGACCGTGGGCGGGGTGCCGGTCCACGGGCTGGAACCGGAGACACTGCGCCGCCAGGTGGTGCTGGTCACCCAGGAGCACCACGTGTTCCTCGGCTCGGTCCGCGACAACCTCCTGATCGCCGAACCGGCCGCCACGGACGAGGAGTTGTGGGCGGCCCTGACGGCGGTCGGCGCCGAGGAGTGGGTCCGGGACCTGCCGGACGGCCTCAACACCCCGCTGGGCCCCCACGGTTCGGCCACGGACGGCTCACAGGCCCAGCAACTCGCCCTGGCCCGCGTGGTGCTGGCCGACCCGCACACGCTGATCCTGGACGAGGCCACCGCCCTGCTGGATCCGGCCACCGCCCGCCACACCGAGCGCGCCCTGGCCGCCGTACTGGAGGGCCGCACCGTCATCGCCATCGCCCACCGCCTGCACACGGCCCACGACGCGGACCGGGTCGCGGTGATGGAGAACGGCCTGCTGACCGAACTCGGCCCGCACGAGGAGCTGGTGGCGGCGGAGGGGGCGTACGCGGCGCTGTGGCATTCGTGGCACGGGGAGGGGCGGGGCTCGGGTGGCTGACGCAGGACGGTTCTCGCCCCCTCCACCCCGCCGATTCCGCGAGTGACGCGGTGGCCGACCGGATCAGGTGGGTGACGGCCGACTGACCATCCGCACAAGAGCGAAGCCCGGCCGACAGGGGGAACGCCGGCCGGGCTTCGCGCTGCTGGGGCGCCTACAACTCGCGCCGCTTGACGGCTCTCCACATGCCCCGGGCCTCGGCGCACATGGCCTTCACACACGCCTGGCACGACTGCCCGTGATCAAGGAGCCTGCGGTACGCGGCAACGTCGTACGACGCCGACGACGTCACCTTGCCGACCGGCGCGCTCACAGCCCACTCCGGCTGCGGCCGTTGGCCACGGCCACGCCCGCCGACAGCCGCTCGGCATCGGTGGGCGGCCGGATCGGCCCCTCGGCGTCCCACTCGCGGCCCCCGCCGACCGGTCGCAGTTGCCAGTGCGGCCCCTCGTGTCCCATGGCCTGGCCGACCTGACGGACCGCCTCGTCGAACACGAGATCGCCGACCTCCGGGGTGAACTCGCTCATGCGCACCCCCGCCGGAGGACGTCCGCGAGCCGCAGCGCGACATCCGCGCGCACCCGCCCCAGGTCGATCAGGTTCAGGTCAGGGGAGGCCGTGTCGGCTCCCAGGGACGGCAGGACGAGCCCCGCCGCCGTCAGCGCTCCGCGCAGCATTTCGACCGCCTCGACGGCTCCGGCCGTGCCCGACTTCTGTGCAGTGGTCATGAACTCACCGTCACAGCGAGGCAGTTGAGCCGGCGAGCGGGTATGCGCAGTTATTCTCGGGCAGGTGTGTCTTATGTCCGAGAATTCTCACGGAGCGTCAGGAAGGCCATAGTCGGGCGGGACGCCCCGGCGACAAGATGATCGAAAACCCGGTGAAAGGAACTGATCATGGCTCGTCGCCTGCGCTTCAACGGCACCGGAAGCGGCGTGAACGGCTGCCCGGCCGTCCACGAAGACCTGGACACCGGTGAAGTGATCATTCACGGCCCGGCGCTCACCGACCCCGACGATATCGCGCGCCTCCGCCACCTCGGACAGGACGAGGTACCGATCGTGGTCCCGCGCGAACTGCTCGTCGACTTCGGCCCCAAGGAGGTCACACGCGTGCCGAACGTCATCGGCCTGGACGAGTTCGACCGGCTGTTCACGCAGTTCGAGCACACCGCGTGGCGGCTGGAGACGCGCCGCCGGTACGCCTCGGACGAGGTCACCGACACCTACGCGCAGTTCACCCGGGGCGAGCCCGTGGACTGGGACGGCAAGGACGCGGAATGGTGCGCCGAGCGGCGCGCACAGACCGCGCTCGGCAAGCGGTTCGAGCGGGTGCGGATCATCGACAGCCCGCCCACCCCGGGGCAGCTCTACCTGCTCGACAACGCCCGGCGGAACAGCTCGGTCGGCGAGGACATCCGGAATCTCTCTCGCGCGGACGCCGAGCGGCTCCAGCTCCCCGAAGAGGACTTCTGGATCTTCGATTCCCGGCTGGTCGTGCTGCTCAACTTCGACGACGCCGACGACCTCGTGAACGTGGAGCTGATCACGGAGCCGGTCGAGGTAAACCGGTACGCCCAGGCACGCGACGCGGCGACGCACTACGCCGCACCGTACGAGGAGTTCGCGGCGAGGCTCGCCGCCAGCGAGTAGACGGGAGATCGGTACCGGTGACCACGGACTACCAGCAGGCGCGTGAAGCGCTCGGGGTGCGGCTGCGTGAGCTGCGGATGTCGGCCCCCGACGGACGGCTCACCGGTACCGAACTCGCCCGGCGGCTCGGCTGGCCGCAGCCCAAGATCAGCAAGCTGGAGAACGGCAGGCAGACCGCTACGCCGGATGATCTTCGCGCCTGGGCCGACAAGACCGGCCAGCCGGACGCGTATGGCGAACTCCTCGCCCGGCTCAGGGGGTTCGAATCCCACATCCGCTCATGGCGGCGCCAGCTCGCCTCAGGGCACAAGCCCGTGCAGGACACACACCTGAGCACACACGCCGATGCCTCCGTGTTCCGGGGCTGGGAATCCTCCATGATCTTCGGGATTCTCCAGACCCCGGACTACGCCCGTTCGATCTTCACCAGATACGCCGAACTCCAGCAGTCCCCCCGGGACACGGAAGAGGCCGTGCGGTCCCGCATACAGCGCCAACAGGCGCTCTACGACCCCGCGAAACGCTTCCACCTGATCCTGTGGGAGGCCGCGTTGCGGGCGCTCATCTGCCCGCCGTCGGTGCTCGCCGCGCAGCTCGACCGCCTCTCCGGCGCCGTCGGCCTGGACACGGTCGAGCTGGGGATCATCCCCTTCGGCGCGTCCCTCAAGATCCCGCCCGCCACCGCTTTCTGGGTCTACGACGACGAACGCGTGATCGTCGAGACGTGG
This sequence comes from Streptomyces sp. NPDC058469, assembly GCF_042721125.1. Taxonomy (NCBI): domain Bacteria; kingdom Bacillati; phylum Actinomycetota; class Actinomycetes; order Kitasatosporales; family Streptomycetaceae; genus Streptomyces; species Streptomyces sp. NPDC058469. The sequence goes on along the minus strand of NZ_JBHXME010000142.1, from coordinate 12,743 downwards.
CACTCCGAGCTGTGGATCGAGGACGGCGCCAGCGTGAACACCTATCTGCGCACCTGGAACACGCTCCGCGAGAGCGCCGTATACGGGGCCGACGCCCACCGGATCATCAGTGCGGCCCGGCAGGCCCTCAACGTCATCTGACCGCTCCGGGTGATCCGGAAGCGCTGTGCGGCCCACAGACGGCCCCCGGAGCTTCGGGCGATGGTCGGCCGCAGCCCATACGCCCGCGTGATCGAGGCGCGTACCGAGGATCCCGGCGGGCACGGGGCGCGGAACAACGCCCGCCGGTGGTCGCCCTGGCGGTGACCCTCGGTTGAGTTGCACGCGAGTTGCACCGGCGCATCAACCCAAGATCGATGTACAACTATCCGTGCAGGTCAGAGGTGTGATCGCAAGAATTTGCGCGGCTGCAGAGGGTAGCCCCTCTGAGAAAATCTCACCTCCTCTCGATCGGGGGGACCCCCACGACGCGCTGAAAGACCAGCCCCCGCCCTGCATTGACGACTCACACCGCGTCCGGCCCCCGCTCCCGTGTCCTGATGCGCACCACCTCCTCCACCGGAGTCACCCACACCGTGCCGCCGCCCGTGCCGCGGGCGCCCGCGGCACGGATGACACGGACGAGGTCCATCGCGTCGAAGTCGAGGGTGAGGATGTCGAGCCGGAGCCGCGGGGCGAGGTTCACCCGGTACTCGCTGCCCCGGTAGACCTCCACCCGGACCGTCCGGGGCTCATAGGCCCGCACCTCGGTCACGGTCACTCCACGCACCCCGAACGACTGGAGAGCCTTCATGACGTCCGGGACGCGGTGGGGCGGGAGGACCGCGGTAACGAGTTTCACCGGTCCTCAACTCCTGCCATTTCAGCTGGAGTCCGGTTCCTTGGCCTTCTCGGCGACCGGTGCCGCCACCGCTGCCACCGGTTCCGACGCCGACGCCACCGCCGACTCCGCCGGATACGCCTCCTCGTCGTGGACCGCGAGGTCGCCGCTCTCCAACACCTCGTCCGGCGCCCTGAGTTTCACGAACAGGCCGATCGCCTTGAGGATCAGGAAGGTCATCACGGCGTCGTAGAGGATGACCGTCCCGGCCGAGCCCGCCTGCTTCCACAGCTGGTCGAGGTTGCCGTAGAGCCAGCCGCTGGTGGAGAAGGCCGTGGAGCCGTCCTTGTTGAGGTACACGGCCACCGCCGGGTCGGCGAAGATGCCGACGAGCATGCCGCCGGCGAGGCCCGCGATGCCGTGGGTGTAGACGACGCCGAGCGCGTCGTCGACCTTGTTGAACGGCGGGACCTTGGACAGGTAGTTCCAGGCCAGCCAGACGATCGACGACGCGATGACGCCGATGTAGATCGCGCCGATCCCGGTGACGAAGCCGGCCGCCGGGGTGATCGCGACCAGGCCGACGATCATGCCGTTGATGCCGCCGAGGAAGGTCGGCTTGCGCTGCGGCCCGACGAACATGTCCCAGAACACCCACACCAGCAGGGCAACCGCCGTACAGAGGTTGGTGTTGAGGACCGCGAGCGCCGCGTTGTGGCCGCCGAAGTACATGTCGCCGCCGTTGAAGCCGTTCCAGCCGAGCCAGAGGATGCCCGCGCCCACGGCGACCATGGGGAGGTTGTTGGGCACGCCGTGCGCTCGGTCCCGGGCGAGACGGGGACCGATCACGGCCGCGGCGACGAAGCCCGAGGTGCCGGCGGCCAAGTGGATGACGTAGCCGCCGGAGTAGTCGAGCGCGCCCTTGGCCGCCCACCAGCCGCCGCCCCACAGCAGGAAGGCGTTGACCGTGTAGACCAGGGTCGACCAGAGCGGGACGAAGAGCAGCCACGCGCGGATGTTCATCCGGCCGACCACGCTGCCCATGAACAGCAGGGGTGTGATCGCCGCGAACGCGAAGTGGAAGTAGGCGAGCGTGGCCTGTGGGAAGTGGAAGCTCGGCATCAGGTCGTTGCCGTTGACGAGCGGTATCCACGCCTGTTGCTGTTCGCTCGCCGAACCGACGATGGTGCCGGGCCGGCCGACGAACGCGCCGAGGATGCCGGGCCAGTGGGAGTCCAGGGGTTCGCCGAACCCCATCTTGAACTCCCAGAGGACCCAGCCCACCAGTACCAGCGAGAAGCCGGTGAAGGCCATGAACATGGTGTTCACGACCCACTTGCGCTGGACCAGGCCGCCGTAGAGGATCGCGATGCCGGGGATGCTCATCAGGCCGACGAGTGTCGCCGCGACGAGCTGCCAGGCGTTGTCGCCCGAGTCCAGCCAGCTGGGATAAGGAATCACTGCAACCGTCAACTCCCCTCGTGGGAGCGGCGGTCCGGCAGGACCGCCGGTTGCACGGCAGGATCCCGCCGGATCTTTTACGGGTTGGTTCCGGGGGCATGTCCGCCGAGAAAATTTCTGTTCACGGTCAATGAATCGTCAAGTCGTGGTCCGTATAGCGGACATGAACATCCGGACAACGAACGATTTTCGGCCAACCTCCTGACGCGCTCCTGACAGAAAGCGCGGGCTGCTGCCACTCTTCCCACTGGCGCTTCACAGCAACCCCACAGTTTCACTCCTGTGATCCCTGTGATCTCCCCAGGTCGCGCGATCCGCGGCCGTCCCGAAGGAGTCAGTGTTGAGAAGCAATTCCTCGCGCAGACGCACCTCCCACATAGTCGCCGTAGCCGGCGTCACCGCTCTGCTCGCCGCAGCCGTCCAGGCCGGCGCGACCTCCTCCGCCGCACCGGCCAAACCCCTTGCCAGCAAGGGGAATCCGGCGCACATGGCCCTCTCGCTCTCCCCCTCCCAGCGCGCCGAGCTGATCCGCGACGCCCAGTCGGCGCGGGCCACGACGGCCAAGGACATCGGCCTCGGCGCCCAGGAGGCGCTCGTCGCCCGTGACGCCATCAAGGACGCCGACGGCACCGTCCACACCCGCTACGAACGCACCTACGGTGGACTCCCGGTCCTCGGCGGCGACCTGGTCGTCGACACAGCCAAGTCCGGCGCCACCGAGCGCGTCATCAAGGCGACGAACGCCCCTCTCAAGGTCGCCGACCTCACCCCGAGCGTCACGACCGCCGCCGCCGAGAAGCAGGCGGTCTCCCGCGCCAGGGCCCTCGGCTCCACCAAGTCGGCCGCGGACTCCGCCCGCAAGGTGATCTGGGCGGCGAGCGGCAAGCCCGTCCTCGCCTACGAGACCGTCGTGGGCGGCCTCCAGGACGACGGCACCCCGAACGAACTCCACGTCATCACCGACGCGGCCACCGGCAAGAAGCTCTACGAGTACCAGGGCATCGAGACCGGCGTCGGCAACACCCAGTACAGCGGCCAGGTGGCGCTGACGACGACCCAGTCGGGCTCCAACTACACCCTGACCGACGGCGCGCGCGGCGGCCACAAGACGTACAACCTGAACCACGGGACGTCCGGCACCGGCACGCTGTTCTCGCAGACGAACGACACCTGGGGCAACAGCACCACGTCGAACGCGGCGACGGCCGGCGCCGACGCGCACTACGGCGCGGCGGAGACGTGGGACTTCTACAAGAACACCTTCGGCCGCAGCGGCATCAAGAACAACGGCGTCGGCGCCTACTCCCGTGTCCACTACGGGAATTCGTACGTCAACGCGTTCTGGGACGACAGCTGCTTCTGCATGACGTACGGCGACGGCTCCGGCAACGCGGACCCGCTGACGGCCCTCGACGTGGCCGGCCACGAGATGAGCCACGGCGTCACCTCCAACACCGCCGGGCTCAACTACTCCGGTGAATCAGGCGGGTTGAACGAGGCGACGTCCGACATCTTCGGCACCGGCGTCGAGTTCTACGCCAACAACTCGACCGACGTGGGCGACTACCTCATCGGCGAGAAGATCGACATCAACGGCGACGGCACCCCGCTGCGTTACATGGACAAGCCGAGCAAGGACGGCGGCTCCGCGGACAGTTGGTACTCGGGTGTCGGCAACCTCGACGTGCACTACTCGTCGGGCATCGCCAACCACTTCTTCTATCTGCTGAGCGAGGGCAGCGGCGCCAAGGTCATCAACGGCGTCAGCTACAACTCGCCCACCTCGGACGGGCTTCCGGTCACCGGCATCGGCCGGGACAAGGCGCTGCAGATCTGGTACCGCGCGCTCACCACGAAGTTCACGTCCACCACCAACTACGCGTCGGCCCGCACCGGGACGCTCGCGGCGGCCGGTGAGCTGTACGGCACGACGGGCGCCGAGTACAAGGCGGTGCAGGACGCGTGGGCGGCCGTGGCGGTCGGTGCGCGCTCCGGTGGCGGCGGCGGTGGCGGTACGTCGTTCGAGAACACGGCCGACGTGTCGATTCCGGACAACGGGGCGGCGGTTACCTCGTCGGTCACCGTGTCCGGGCGGACGGGCAACGCCCCGACGAACCTCGCGGTCGCGGTCGACATCGTGCACACCTGGCGCGGTGACCTGGTGATCGACCTGGTGGCTCCGGACGGGTCGGCGTACCGCCTGAAGAACTCCAGCTCGTCCGACTCGGCGGACAACGTGCAGGCGACCTACACGGTCAACGCGTCCTCCGAAGTGGCCAACGGCGTCTGGAAGTTGAAGGTCCAGGACGTGGCGGCACAGGACACCGGCTACATCAACAGCTGGAAGCTTACGTTCCCGTAAAAACCCGCCGACCACTTCACGCCGCACAAACAAGACGCCGCCTCGGGGTTTCAACTCCGGGGCGGCGCCCTGTTGTGGACGTTTACATTGCGGAAACGTTCACCGGACAGTCGATTTTCAGCCAACATCACTTCGGGGTCCTGACATGTACGCGCCCCCGATGCCACTCTTCCCTCACGCCGCTTCAGCACAGCCAATTCACAATCGCTCCGGTCGGTAACCCCACGCCGGCCGGACTCCCCCACCGAGGAGCTTGCGTGACCCCCCTCTACGCGCGTCACAAGCGCACCACCCTGGCCATCGCCACCGCGGTCGCCGCCGGAGCCCTGCTCGCCACCGGTGTCACCACCGGTGCCGCCGCCCAGCCCGCCACGGGCAAGGCCGCCCCGCTCGCCGCGGCTCCGCAGCTGCTCTCCAACGCCGCGCGCACCGCGCTGGTCCAGGAGAAGCAGGCCACCGCGCCCGAGACCGCCCAGCAGATAGGCCTCGGCACCAAGGAGAAGCTGGTCGTCAAGGACGTCGTCAAGGACGTCGACGGCACGCTCCACACCCGCTACGAGCGCACCTACGCGGGCCTCCCGGTCCTCGGTGGCGACCTGGTCGTGCACACCTCGCCGGCCGGCAAGACGGAGGGCGTCACCAAGGCGCACAGCGCGACCATCAAGGTGGCCACCGTCACGCCGAAGATCTCCACGGCCAAGGCCGAGAAGCAGGCGCTGACCGCCGCCAAGGCAGCGGGCTCCGACAAGACCGCCGCCGACGGTGCCCGCAAGGTCATCTGGGCCGGCACCGGCACCCCCGTCCTCGCCTACGAGACCGTCGTCGGCGGCCTCCAGGACGACGGCACCCCCAACCAGCTGCACGTCATCACCGACGCGGCCACCGGCAAGAAGCTCTTCGAGTACCAGGGCATCGAGAACGCCACCGGCACCGGCAAGACCCTGTACTCGGGCACCGTCAGCCTCGACACCACCCTGTCGGGCACGACGTACAGTCTGACCGACGCAGGGCGCGGCAGCCACAAGACGTACAACCTGAAGCACGGGACGTCCGGCACCGGCACCCTGTTCACCAACACCACCAACACGTGGGGCACCGGCACCGCCTCCAGCTCCACCACCGACGTGACCGCCGCCGCGGACGCCGCCTACGGCGCCCAGGAGACGTGGGACTTCTACAAGGCCACGTTCGGCCGCAGCGGCATCAAGAACAACGGTGTCGGCGCCTACTCCCGTGTCCACTACGGCAGTTCGTACGTGAACGCGTTCTGGGACGACAGCTGCTTCTGCATGACGTACGGCGACGGCTCGGGCAACACCCACCCGCTGACCTCGCTGGACGTCGCCGGCCACGAGATGAGCCACGGCGTCACCGCCAACACCGCGGGCCTCAACTACAGCGGTGAGTCCGGCGGGCTGAACGAGGCGACCTCGGACATCTTCGGCACCGGCGTGGAGTTCTACGCCAACAACTCGTCCGACGTGGGTGACTACCTCATCGGCGAGAAGATCAACATCAACGGCGACGGCACCCCGCTGCGCTACATGGACCAGCCCAGCAAGGACGGCGGCTCCGCCAACTACTGGTCCTCCTCGGTCGGCAACCTCGACGTGCACTACTCGTCGGGCGTCGCCAACCACTTCTTCTACCTGCTGTCCGAGGGCAGCGGCGCGAAGACGATCAACGGGGTGGCCTACAACTCCCCGACGTCCAACGGCGCCACGCTCGCCGGCATCGGCCGCGCCAAGGCGCTGCAGATCTGGTACAAGGCGCTGACGACGTACTTCACGTCGACCACCAACTACAAGTCGGCCCGCGCCGGCACCCTGAGCGCGGCGTCCGCGCTCTACGGCTCCAGCTCCGCGGAGTACGCCGCGGTGGCGGCGACCTGGACGGCCGTCAACGTCACCTGACGACAGCCGAGTTGACAGGAAAGCGGTAAGGGCGGTACCCGGAGCGAAGGCATCTCCGGGTACCGCCCTACTCTTGGTTTCCATGTCCTTCACGTACGACGACGTCGGCGCGACCCGTGAGCGTGGCTTCTGCCCCCCGGGCTTCCATCCCCTGTATGTGCGCACGCGTATCGGCGAGGGCGAGAAGGTCTTCCGCCGAGCCTCCGAAGCGGTCCTGACCTGGGAGTTGCACCGCGAGATGGGCGTGGGCATCGAGGCGAGCGCCGAAAAGGCGGCCCCCGGCGTAGACGTAACGGTCACTCTCGCCGGCCTGATCAAGGCCCCCTGCCGCATCGTCTGGACGGTCGAGGAACACCGCAGGGCCGGCTGGGCCTACGGCACCCTCCCCGGCCACCCCGAAAGCGGCGAGGAATCCTTCGTGGTCGACCGCACGGGCGACGGCACGGTCTGGCTGACGGTGTCGGCTTTCAGCCGCGGCGCGAAGTGGTACGCGCGGATGGGCGGCCCGGCGACGAGGGGCTTGCAGCACGCGTACGCGCGCCGGATCGGGAGCACGTTGCGGCAGATGTGCGCGCCGTATTCGGAGGTGTAAGGGGGCGAGCCGAAGTCCGGCGCTTGCGTGTTGCGCCCCTTCTTTCAGGGGCGCGGGGCTGTGACATTTGCGGTTCCGCCGCGTGGGCGCGACCAGCCCCCACCGGACCCGCAGCCAAAGCGCCGGACTTCAACCACTACCGCATCAACACCCCCGCACCCTCCACCCCGTCCTCCAAAGGCACCGCCACCAACCCCAACTCCGCACTGGACGCGAGGAGTCGGTGCGCCGGGAGAATACGGACCGTGTAGCCATAGGGTCCGGTGCGGTCGAGGGCAAGCGGTCCCTCGTACAACCAGTGGCCCTCGTGGTCCGGGCCTCCCGCCGGCTTCAAGGGAACCGTCACCGCGTCCCCGATCCGGTCCTCCGGATCCACCCGGCCCGACACCGCCTGCACTTCCACGTCATCCGGAGCCAGTCCGGCCAGCCCCACCCGCACCCGGAGATTGAGCGTCGTACCGAGTTCCGCGGTGGTCGTAGCCGCGGACGTCTCGACGTGGTCGACCGTCACCCCGTGCCACGCGGCGCGCACCCGCCCCTTCCAGGCGGCCAGTTCGCGGGCCGCGTCGGGGGTCATGGCGCGGTGGGCCTGCGCGGCGGGGGCGTACAGCCGCTCGACGTATTCGCGGACCATGCGCCCGGCCAGCACCTTCGGGCCGAGCAACGTCAGTGTCTGGCGGACCATTTCGATCCAGCGGTCGGGCAGGCCGTCCTGGCCGCGCTCGTAGAAGCGCGGGGTGACGCGTTGCTCCAGGAGGTCGTAGAGCGCGGCGGCCTCCACGTCGTCGCGGTGGTCGGGGTCCGTGCCGGTGCCGTCCGCCGTGGGGATGGCCCAGCCGAAGTCGGGCTGGAACCACTCGTCCCACCAGCCGTCCAGCACCGAGAGGTTGAGGCAGCCGTTCAGGGCGGCCTTCATGCCGCTCGTGCCGCACGCCTCCAACGGCCGGAGCGGGTTGTTGAGCCAGATGTCGCAGCCGGGGTACAGCTTCTGCGCCATCGCCATGCCGTAGTCGGGGAGGAAGACGATGCGGTGGCGGACGCGCGGGTCGTCCGCGAACTTCACCAGCTCCTGGACCAGCCGCTTGCCGCCGTCGTCCGCCGGGTGCGCCTTGCCCGCCACCACGATCTGGATGGGCCTTTCCGGGTGCAGGAGGAGGTCCATCAGGCGGTCGCGGTCGCGCAGCATCAGTGTGAGGCGTTTGTACGACGGGACGCGGCGCGCGAATCCGATGGTGAGGACGTCGGGGTCGAGCACGCCGTCGATCCAACCCAACTCGGCGGATCCGGCGCCGCGTTGACGCCAGGAGGCGCGGAGCCGCTCCCGTACCTCCACGACCAACTGCTCGCGCAGGTCGCGGCGCAGCTCCCAGATGTCCTGGTCCGGGATCTCCGCGACCGCGTCCCAGCGGTCAGAGCCGCCCACCGTCAGCGCGTCCTCGGTGCGCTGGGCGCCGATCTGCCGCGCCCCGAGCCGGAACACCTCGGGGGCGACCCAGGTCGGCGCGTGCACCCCGTTGGTCACGGAGGTGATCGGCACCTCCTCGGCGTCGAACCCCGGCCAGAGACCGGAGAACATCTCGCGGCTGACCTGGCCGTGCAACAGGGAGACGCCATTGGCCCGTTGCCCAAGGCGCAGGCCCATCACGGCCATGTTGAACAGGTTGGGTTCGCCGCCCGGGTAGGTCTCCATACCGAGGCTCAGGATGTGTTGGACATCCATGCGCGGGAGTTCGGCCTCCGGCCCGAAGTGCCTGGCCACCAACTCCCGGTCGAAACGGTCGATTCCGGCCGGAACGGGCGTGTGCGTGGTGAACACCGTGCCGGCCCGCACCGCCTCCAGGCCCGCGTCGAAGTCCAGCCCCGCGTCGCAGAGTTCGGCGATGCGCTCCAGGCCGAGGAAGCCCGCGTGCCCCTCGTTCGTGTGGAACACCTCGGGCTCGGGGTGACCGGTCAGCCTGCAGTACGTCCGGACCGCCCGCACCCCTCCTATACCCAGCAACATCTCCTGCAGCAGCCGGTGTTCGCTGCCGCCGCCGTAGAGCACATCGGTCACACCGCGTTCGCCGAGGTCGTTCTCCTCGACGTCCGAGTCCAGCATCAGCAGCGGCACCCGGCCGACCTGCGCGAGCCAGATCCGGGCGTGCAGCGAACGGCCGCCGGGCAGCGCCAGGGAGACCTGGGCCGGGGAACCGTCGTCCTCCCGCAGCAGCGCCACCGGGAGTTCGTTGGGGTCGAGGACCGGATAGTGCTCCTGCTGCCATCCGTCCCGGGACAGCGACTGGCGGAAGTAGCCGTGCCGGTAGAGGAGTCCGACGCCGATCAGCGGTACGCCGAGGTCGCTGGCCGATTTGAGATGGTCGCCGGCGAGGATGCCGAGGCCGCCGGAGTACTGCGGCAGGGCGGCCGTGACACCGAACTCGGGTGAGAAGTAGCCGACGGCGGCGGGCAGTTCACCGGACTGGGCCTGATACCAGCGGTCACCGTCAACGTAGTCGGCGAGATCACCGGCGACCTCGGTGAGCCGGCGCAGGAAGTGGTGGTCCCCGGCCAGCTCCGCGAGCCGCTCGGCCGAGACGCTGCCGAGGAGTCGTACGGGATCGCGTTCCGAGGCGGCCCAGTGCTCGGGATCGACGGACTGGAAGAGATCACGGGTGTCGGCGTGCCAGGACCAGCGCAGATTGCGCGCCAGATCACTGAGAGGTCGGAGGGGTTCGGGGAGAACGGGACGGACGGTGAATCGACGGATCGCCTTCACAGCTCCACCTCGGCGCTTCGCTGGATGACACACGGCAATGTGTGTCGTCGTGTGTGATGACGGTACCGGCGATGGTGTCGCCCTCGCTGGGGGCTTCGCCCCCAGACCCCCATCGGCCTGAACGGCCTCGTCCTCAAACGCCGGACAGGCTGGTTATTGCCGACCCGGGCTGGAGAGGAACCGGCCTGCTCTGAAGAAGTTGAACCGGCATGTACTGAAAAGGGCCCCTCATGCGCCCTTGTGGTGCTTCGCGCCTCACGAGAGGCTGCCCAGTGGAGAGTTGAAGGAGGGGAACTCGACATGGCACGGACGCGCTCGCGACGTCTGCGTCGGGCGGGGGGGCTGACCGCGGTCACCACAGTCGTGGTGTTTTCGGCCATCACCCTGCCCGCGCACGCCGTACCGGAGGGGACCATACTCGGCGCCGGTGAACCCGGTTCCGTCAGCGGTAGTTACCTGGTGACGTTGAAAGGGGGAACAGCGGCTCCGTCGGCGGCCGGCAAGGGCCTCGCCGAGAAGTACGGGGCGAAAATAAGCCACACCTACGGCACGGCCCTCAACGGCTACGCCATCAAGGCCAACGAGAGACAGGCAAGACTCCTCGCCACGGACACGCGGGTCGCCTCGGTCACCCAGGACACCCGCGTCACCCTGGACAGCGGCAGCCGCAGCACCGGCCGGGTCCAGCGCAACCCGCCGTCCTGGAGCCTGGACCGTCTCGACCAGCCGGGCCTGCCGCTGAACAAGAGCTACACCTCGCCGGACTCCGGGGGCGGCGGGGTGACGGTGTACGTGATCGACACCGGCATCCGGATCACCCACAAGGACTTCGGCGGCCGGGCGAGCTACGGCTGGGACTTCGTCGACAACGACGCCACCGCCCAGGACGGCAACGGCCACGGCACCCATGTCGCCGGCACGATCGCCGGCACCACGTTCGGCGTCGCCAAGAAGGCCAGGGTGGTCTCCGTACGGGTCCTCGACAACGCAGGAGCCGGCACGACCTCGCAGGTCATCGCCGGCATCGACTGGGTCACCCGGCACGCGCACAAGCCCGCGGTCGCCAATCTCAGCCTGGGCGGCTACCACAACGCCCAGCTCGACACGGCCGTACGCAACTCGATCGCCTCCGGTGTCACCTACACGGTCGCGGCGGGCAACGACGGGCTGCAGGCCGGGCTGTACTCCCCCGCGGACGTGAAGGAGGCCATCACGGTCGGCGCCACGGACAAAACCGACGCCCGGGCGGCCTTCTCGAACTTCGGCCCGGCCGTCGACCTCTTCGCCCCGGGCGTCTCGATCACCTCAGCGTCGTACGCCGGCGACACGGGGAAGGCGACCTTCTCCGGTACGTCGATGGCGTCACCGCACGCGGCCGGCGCGGCGGCCGTCCATCTCGCCGGTCACCCGCGCGCCACTCCCGCACAGGTCTCCGCGGCACTCGTCGCGGGGGCGGTTTCCGGCAAGGTGTCCGGCGAAGGGCTCGGTTCGCCGGACAAACTCCTGCAGGTACCGCGGTCGTAGTGCGAGAGTGTCGGGACCGGCCCCGTTCGCCCTGGACGGGGCCGGATCTTGTGTGGAGACCTACGCGTAAGTAGTTAGCAACCTGCCGGATTGCTCACCCGAATAGGGTGGGAAGGCTCCACCGGTACGCCCCCCAGACGCACCACGGGATCTCCTTCGCAGGACCCACCTCCCCACATCCATCCGCCCACACCCACGTTGACGCGGACAGGAGCGGTCATGCCCGCCACGCACCACTCGTCAGCACCCCCGACACCCGGTACGGACACGCCCCCCGTGCGCCCTGCCGGTATCGCACCACCCGCCCCGGAGCCACCCTCCGCGGACGGCACGTCCCCCGGCATCGGACGCATCCCCGTCCTCGATGTCCGGCCGGTCGTCCAGCACGGCCACCGGTCCGCCAAGGCGGTGACCGGTGAGGCGTTCGAGGTGTCGGCCATCGTCTTCCGCGAGGGCCACGACGCGGTCGCCGCCAACGCCGTCCTCTACGATCCGGACGGCCGCCCCGGCCCGTGGACCCCGATGCGGGAGCTCACCCCCGGCACCGACCGCTGGGGCGCCACCGTCACGCCCGGCGCACCCGGCCGGTGGACCTACACCGTGGAGGGATGGAGCGACCCGGTCGCCACCTGGCGCCACCACGCCCAGATCAAGATCCCGGCCGGCATGGACACGGACCTGGTCCTGGAGGAGGGCGCACGTCTGTACGAGCGCGCCATCACCGGCGTACCGAAGGGCAAGGGCCTCCGTCCCGTCCTCCGCGCCGCCGTCACCGCCCTCCGCGACGAGACCCGCCCGCCCGCGTCCCGGCTGGCCGCCGCGCTGACGCCGGAGGTGGACGGGGTCCTGGCCCGGTATCCCCTGCGGGAACTGGTCACGACCTCCGAGCCTCGTCCTCTGCTGGTCGAGCGGGAACGGGCCCTCTACGGCTCCTGGTACGAGTTCTTCCCCCGCTCCGAGGGCACCCCGGCCCAGCCCCACGGCACGTTCCGTACGGCGGCGAAACGGCTCGCGGGCATCGCGGCGATGGGCTTCGACGTCGTATACCTGCCGCCGATCCACCCGATCGGGACGACCTTCCGCAAGGGCCCGAACAACACCCTGTCGGCAGGGCGTGAGGACGTCGGCGTCCCATGGGCGATCGGTTCGCCTGAGGGCGGGCACGACGCGATCCACCCGCAGCTGGGCACGCTGGAGGACTTCGACGCGTTCGTCGCGCGGGCCGCCGAGCTGGGGATGGAGATCGCGCTGGACTTCGCGCTCCAGTGCTCGCCGGACCATCCGTGGGTGGACAAGCACCCGGAGTGGTTCCACCA